>DMKD01000134.1 GCA_003454605.1 Spirochaeta sp.
AATGAAAAGTAATACTCTTAATGGTCCGTGGTGTTTTAAACCTTCCGAAAATAGAAGACTGAATGCGGCAATAATTCCTATTCGCTGCACCGGCAGAATAAGAAGCAGATGAGTATTATACCACCCGAAGTTTATAATTATGTCGTTTATACTCCAGAAACAGTAAAACCCGCACATGAAAGCAAACATCCTGTTAACCGCATGATGACTGGATTCAAAATCAGAAAATCCGAATATCAGAAGATAACCTGCAACAGCAAATGCAAACTGCAGCAGGCTGTCATGCAGGAGATAATAGAGATATATGCCTGAAACGGTATAGCTGGGAGAAATAAAAATGAGTCTTATTATATTGTAGAGTAAAAGCGCTGCGATAAAACAGATTATACCGTAAACAAAGGGTTTGTAGCTGTCGTCTATCCTTCCGTGAATATCAGAAATAAGGCTGTCCATTGCCAGATAAAATAAAGGAATAGCTGTTAATAGAAAGATTATCATGTACGAAGGATAGCATAGAGACGATTGTTCATCAAGCAAAGCGGGTTAAAATCCCTTTAACCCCTTTGACTCTTTTTTCAACTGGTGTTATATTACCTTAATCTTTTTGGCTTCATGAGATAAGGAGGAATGTTGGCTTCGAAAGAAATGCGGATTAACGAAAAAATTCGCTTAAAAGAGGTAAGATTGATAGGTGATGGCGGAGAACAGCATGGTGTTATCGCTTACAGCACAGCTCTTGATATGGCGAAAGAAGCCGGACTGGACTTGGTTGAGGTAGCCCCGCAGGCAAATCCCCCGGTATGTAAGATTCTCGATTACGGCAAGTATAAATTTGAGCAGGAAAAAAAGCTCAAAGAATCGAAAAAGAAACAGAAACTTGTCAAGATGAAAGAAATTCGTATGCAGCCCAAGATCGAAAAACATGATCTTGAGTTCAAAGCCAAACACGTGAAAGCATTCCTGGAGGAAGGCAATAAGGTTAAAGTTACAGTCCGCTTCAGGGGACGGGAGCTGGCTCACACTGAACTGGGGAAGGTTGTTCTTGAGAAGGTCATGGTGGCCATTGAAGGAACATTCAATCTAGACAGACCTCCGCAGATGGAAGGTAGATTCATGTCGATGATACTGAGCCCTAAAAACAAGAATTAAGAGGATAGAATAATGCCTAAGATGAAAACAAGAAAAGCTGCCTCAAAGCGATACTCATTTACCGGAACTGGTAAAGTTAAGTATAAAAAGCAGGGTTTGAGGCACATTCTCACAAAGAAAAGTACAAAAAGAAAGAGAAATCTTAGAAAATCAGGAATTCTCAGTGACGCAGAAACAGCAGTAGTAAGAAAGCTGTTGCCCTACGGTTGATGCGGAAACGCAAAATATACTTTAGGGTTTGACACTCAAGGAGACTAAGAAATGCCCAGAGCAGTAGACGGCACCAGACGTGCCGAACGAAGAAAGAAAATTTTAAAAGACGCTAAAGGTTTTTACGGAAGAAGAAGTACCAACTTCCGGGCAGCTAAAGATGCTGTAGCAAAAGCCGGCGTTTACGCTTACCGAGACAGAAAGAGAAAGAAAAGAGACTTTAGAAAACTCTGGATTACCAGAATTTCAGCTGCATGCAAGCAGAACGACATCAACTACTCCAGGTTTATGTACGGACTGTCAAAAGCAGGAATTGAATTAAACAGAAAAGCTCTCTCTAATATGGCTATTGAAGACCCGAAGGCATTCAGCACCCTGGTCGAACAGTCAAAAGCCGCAATCGGAGCTTAATTAGATGTTAACTGTCGAGCAGGTACGTAGCCTTGACGGAAAAGTCCGTCAGGCTCTTGAACTGATTGAAACTCTCAAAAATGAGAACAGCATGCTTAAAGGCAAGCTCGACGAATATAAAGAACGGGTTGATCAGCTTGAAGATGTCGTAGACGGCTTCAAGTTCGAACAACTCGAGATTGAAGAGGGTATCAAAGATGTGCTCAGTCAACTTGATCAACTTGAAGATCAGATGACTGCGCCCCAGCCTTCTGAATCAGAGATAGTCGAAAAACAGAACCCTCCTGCAGAAAGTGTCACAGCAGCCCCCCAGGAACTTGGCGTGGGGGCAATACCGGCGAAGCAGGGAAAGCCCCTGTCACCTGCTGAGTCTGAGCCTGAACAGGTTCAAGCACCGGAGCTGGAGATTTTTTAACGATCATGGACAAGAATCTTTTTCAGATAAATGTATTAGGTTCTTCATTCTCTATACAGACAGACGAAGATCCGAAACGGATGGAAGAAATCATTTCAATTTTGAAATCCAATACTGATATAGTAGAAAAAGATTTATCTATTAAAGATCCTTTGAAAAATTTGGTAATATCGAGTATCATAATTATAGACGAACTTTTAAAAGAACGACAGAAAGTCGGTGGAAATGAAGGTTCGAATTCTGAAGAAGTTGAGAGATTAACGCTCCAGATAATGGAGAGAATCGACAAAAGTCTGGAATAATTTTACCCTGCGGTGTTCGGGCGGGGGCGCAAATCTCTTGGGTCAAACCTCAGAAAAGGGATTCCATATTTTCAGGTTGAATTGTTCTTTTTATTAAGAGCAGGATGCCTTTAAGAGGGATCCCACTTGAACCCTGGAGTTCAAGAGATTTTTCCTCAAGCGGCATCGCGGGGTTTTTAGTATGGCTTTAGTGACAGGACAGCAAATCTCAAATTATTATCAGCAGTTTGGTGATGTTGAGGTAGCATTTAATAAAGAAGTAATAAGAGCGACAGGACTGCAAACCAGAAACAATCTGGTTAAATGCAAAGGCGGTTACTGGCCGTGTTTTGTATATTCCAGTTCCATGCGCCAGGCAAAAATAGTCGCGAGTGTAAAAGAGGATTTCCATAAAAAGCTTCAGGAAGCAAATAATCTTGTCTCACTGCAACTTTCTTTCATGCAGGCTGAAAAGAGTTCCCCGCTTATTCTTCACATCTCAGCAAAGCTCACCGGAACAGCCAAATACGGTGAAGAAGCCTCAAACCTTTCGCTGCTTACTTTGACCTACACCCAGCGCCCATCTGATGACCTGATTATAACTCTTGGAAGGCTGCTTGAATCCAATCTTAACTCTCAGAAAAGAAAGGAAGAACGTGTAATCATAACCGACCAGGTACTTCGAAAGATGGGGTTAAAATCAAACAATATCATCGTTGCTATAGACAATATCCCGCGGAAAGCACTTCTGCGAGACCTGTCATTTTCAGGCGCCAAGCTGATTATTGCCGGTCTAGCGAAATTTCTTGTCGATAAAGCTATTCTGATAAAGCTTGAGGTAGAAGAAACAGATGAAACATTTACTCTAATGGGAAAGGTTCTGCGCTTTGAACCAATCGAGAACAGGAAGGACATTGCATCAATAGCTGTTCAGTTTGATGAAAACCTTATTCCCATTGAATTTAAATTGTTTTTTAATGACTTTCTCACTCGTCAGCGCCCGCAAAAGGAAAACTAACTCAGGATTATAGTAATATGAAACAGACAGACCCTCTCAAAAACATTGTATATATTTCACTGCCCGAAAAGATGAAGTCCTACGATCTTCTATCAATTGACCCGTCAATCCTGTTGCCGATCGAGCTGGATCCCGACAGCGGTTATGCCGATCTCACAAATCTCAGCTGGGAAATGATTATAGCGGCGATGCTTAAAATTATTGCTCATAACCCTGATCATGAGAATGCTGATTACTTCAGATCACTCACTCTCGCCGTAAGACCGGATATCAGCAGTGAAATGACAACTGCAGCAATTGCAAAGGCTGGAGAGAAAGAGTTCGACATAGCGGAGGAAATTTTTCAATCTCTCATAAATCTGCAAGCCGGTGAGTTAAGCGCACTGCATAACCTCGCCCTGCTGTATGAAGAAAGAGCCGATTCCTACACAAGTCTCGGACGTGACGATCTCGCTGAAGAATTCAATGAAAAAGCTTTTGGTACCTATAAACAGCTCCTCGAAGCAGCCCCTGAATCTGCAGACGCACACTTTAATTTCGGAATGTTCTATCTGAAGCGAAGCAATTTCGAGAAAACGGTCGAACATCTTGAAATTTTTCTATCGAAAAGCACTGACAGTAAAAAGAAAAAACGGGTAAAAGATATTCTCGAACAGATAGGTAAAAAGAAAAGCACCGATGACCTGTTTTTCACCGCTTATGATGCCATTAGAATGGGGAAAGAAGAAGAAGCTATCGGAATAATAAAAAAATATCTGAAAAAAGAACCCGGAATATGGAACGCATGGTTTCTACTCGGCTGGGCCTGCCGACGACGGGAAAAATATACGGAGGGGGCTGACGCGTTTAAAAAAGCACTTGAACTCGGTTCTGATCAGCTCGATCTCTATAATGAACTGGCCATATGCCTCATGGAACTGAACAAACTTGAAGAAAGCCGTGAATACCTGCTTATAGCCCTTAAAGCCGAACCCGAGAATATAAAAATCCTATCAAACCTCGGGATAGTTGCCCTGAAGGCCGATGATTCCAAGGCCGCCGCGGGATACTTTAAATCCGTACTCAAGATAGATCCGGAAGACAGAATAGCTGCTGAATACCTTGCAAAGATAGGATAGATAATCATGATTTCGGAGGCCGTATATTAAGAACAGAAAACTTAAAATACTCTGCATAGCTGATCATGTCGATCCGCTTGTATACTCTAACGCACTCAAGGAGCATTTCGGTGATGTCAATGCAGTTATTTCGTGCGGTGATTTAAAACGGAACTATTACGATTATATTGTATCTACCCTCAATATACCCTTTGTCTATGTTCTTGGTAATCATAGTCAGTTCTCCATTGAAAAATCGATGTCCAACGAGTTTAATTATGAAAATCTTAAAAACCGGAAAAGACTCTTTCCAGGCGGCATCCTCGCCGACGGACGCTGCAGGTACCTGAAAGAACTTAATCTGATAGTAATTGGCTTTGGAGGCTCTATCAGATACAATAATGGGGAAAATCAGTACACTGAATTTGATATGACACTGAGAATTCTGAGACTTCTCCCCCGGCTTCTGTTCAATAAAATTTTCCGCGGCCGATATCTTGATATTTTGATTACCCATGCGCCTCCGCGCCATGTGAATGACGGTGAAGACCCCTGTCATAGGGGTTTCAGGATATTCCGCTGGTTCCTGAGAAGGTTTAAACCGGTCTGTATGCTGCACGGGCATGTCCATCTCTATAATAATTCAGCCGAACGGGTTTCGTATTATAACGGAATTCCTGTGATTAATGCCTACAAACATTATGTACTCAACCTGCCGCTAAAGGAGATTTAGATGAAGAATCAAAACGTACATACATCTGACAATGATTTTAATAGCGCCCGAATGAAGGCTCTTAGAAACAGCGTATTTTCGATATTAAATCCTGAAAAAAAAGAAATGCTTTCTTTCTACGATATCAAAAGCCTCATAAAACCAAAGGCTGAATTCTATCAGGGTATTCAGTCGGTTCCGCTCGATGCGATTGCAGGAAGTGAAGGACGCTATCATGACTTCACCCGTGCATTTCTGCCGAAACGCGAACACCTGCGAGCGAGATGGAGATCGGTCAACATAGCTGCGATAGAGGACGTCTATCTTCCGCCTATAAAGGCCTTCAAAATCGGAGAAACCTATTTTGTCCGTGATGGTAATCACAGGGTATCGGTAGCAAGGGCCCGCGGACAGATTGATATTGATGCCGAAATCACCGAAATCACTTCTGAGATAGAAATAACTCCCGACATAACTATCAAAGAGCTTCGTAAAAAGGTTATCGCCTTCGAGCTCAGACGAATAAGAGAAAGATCGGGCCTTGATGAGTGGATAGATTTTGATGAAATAAAATTCACCGCCCCGGGCCGGTATGAAGAACTCCTGCGACATGTAATCGGTCATCAGGAGTTTTTAACTCAATCGGCAGAGGGTGATGTAACGCTTGAAAATGCCGCCCGTTCATGGTTCTTATCTATTTTTCTTCCTGTAATTGAAATCATTCACAGTGAAAAACTGGTAGACCGCTTCCCGGGTCGAACCGAAGCTGATCTCTATGTATGGGTCATGAAACACTGGAACGATCTGGATAACCGCTACGGCGACTTCCCCAAGATTCAGAAAAACGGAACAGTACCCGGAAAGTTTACAGTAAATCGGATGTATATGCGCCTCAGAAAGTTATTAAGAAAGCTGAATCGTTCCGCATAGGGTCTTTATTCTTTCACGCCGCCCTCAGACAGTCCGCCAACCAGGTTCTTCTGAATCAACATGAACATCGCAATTACAGGAATGGCCGTCAGCATTGAAGCGGCCATTATTCTGTCCCAGATTGCATTCTTGGATAAGAAAAGCTGCCTCAGACCTATAGGGAGCGTTTGCAGAGAATCCCATCCTCGCAGAAAAACTGATGCAAACAGGTATTCATTCCACGCAATCATGAAGGAATATACGAATACAGTGACAATGGCTGAAAACGAAAGCGGTACAATTATCCTCCAGATCGTTGAGAACCTGCTTGCCCCCTCAATCATTGCAGCCTCTTCAATCGAAAACGGAATGGTCCTGAAATAGTTTCCGAGCATATAGAGGGATACCGGAAGCGTCTGTACCATATAGATGATAATCAATGAGGCGAAAGTACCTGATTCGGTAACAAGCATCCCCATATTTACAAATAATTTATACAGAGGAATCAGAAGAACAACTCCTCCCAGCATATATACAAAAAGAACACCCCTCTGCATGACCGCCCGACCGGGATACGCGAGCCTGCTGAAAGAGTATGCCCCCAGAATGGCAATTATCAATGAAATAAATGACGCCGTCAGGGCGAACCCCATCGAATTCCGCAGAAATGTCATAAATGGGAATACGCTGCCTGTGTCTTTATATTTATCGATTATGGCTTTTTTCTGCGCCTTCGTAAGCTCAGGCGACTCATCAAGCAGCATCTTTATAGATTCAGGAAGATTTTTTTCATCCTGCCCTATGTTTAAAAGTTCCTTATAAGCTTCCAGATTAATCTGCGTAGGTATCAGCGAAGGGTTTCCCCAGTCCCATTGATACTTCAATGAGGTCGACAGCATCTGGACAAACGGAAAGACAGAGAACGAAACGATTATCAGGATAATTAGCACAAAGCCGATCCTTCTGAGTAGACTTCTTTTTTTTACCATTTAAGCACCCTCTTCACATAAAAAAGAATAAAACCTATCAGCAACAGAAACTGAATAACAGCAAGTGAAGCACCCTGCCCCATCTCCATTGAACCTGTAAACGCCTTGAAATAAGTGTAAATCGACAATACGCGGACGTTATCGGTGAGCAGAAAGATTTCTTCGAATTTATTGAAATTCCATATCAGTCTCAGCAGAACTATCGAACCCACTACAAAGTAAATTTCCGGTATTGTAATTCTCTTGAATTTCTGCCAAGCGCTTGCACCGTCTATTTCAGCAGCTTCATAGAGCGTTCCATCGATAGCCTGAAGCCTTGAGAGGATCATCAGATACGAAAATGGAAAACCTTTCCAAATACTGAAAATTATCGCCACCCAGATTGCTGCCTGGGGCTGTTCAATCAGATTGAATCTTTCAGTGAACAGGCCAAGTTTTTCCATTGTGATATCCATAAATATTCCGTTAACAGGATCAAAAATAAAACGCCATGAATACACTACTGAAATTACAGGTGCGACATACGGCAGCAGGATCAAACTTCTCACAAGACCACGCAGCGGA
Organism: Spirochaeta sp.; assembly: GCA_003454605.1. Classification (GTDB taxonomy): domain Bacteria; phylum Spirochaetota; class Spirochaetia; order UBA9216; family UBA9216; genus Thalassospirochaeta. Next base: position 7,756 of record DMKD01000134.1, read on the forward strand.
AACTCTTTATTCATCACCAGCGCTACGCCGATACCAAGGATTGTAGTACCGAGCGTCGTGAAAACCACAAAGATAACGGTTGTAAGAACTGATTGCCAGAAGCTTGCATCCAGCAGCACGGATATGTAATTATCAAGCCCGAGATAAGTATTCCCACCTTCCAGATTTACATCGAAGAAGCTCAGATAGATATTGTAAAAAATCGGATATAATATCAGTGAAAATATGATAATTGCGGCCGGCAGAATTAATACCCACCCCAGAATGCTTTCTCTCTGCTTCAGGCTCAGCTGGCCTCTATTAACGATACTTACTGTATTCATATTCCTGTATTCTCCAGATATTCGTACCCGGGTATTCCCCGGATACGATTTTTGGTTTTATTATTTACTCAATTTTGCCATTTCTTTTTCAGCCCATTCCATGGCTGAATCGATATCCTTTTTTTCCTGGGTAATTTTATATATCATCTGAGGAATAATCTGATTGGCGGTTATAATACTGGCTGCCTCCATCCTGTTTCCCTCTACGATGCTGAAGGTTTCAATTTTATCCAGACCTTCGATAATCTCAGCCATTTTCTCGGGACCGTAATGTTTGAAAATACCTTTAGGATCATTCTGGAATCTGGCATTTGTAGAAATTTCTTTGAGCATCGGATTCATACCGCCAGGCGCCATATGAAGAAAAGTAATATAGGCGTTCTGGGTATACATATACTGCAAGAATTTGCCTGCAGCTTCGGTTACAGCCG
>DMKD01000339.1 GCA_003454605.1 Spirochaeta sp.
CGATCTGATGGGATTTTTCTTATGACCGGCGCTGATTTAGTCAGGTTGCGCAATGACATGGCGGAGAGTGAGATATAGGCATTCATCTCCAACAATTGATGGAGCACTTCGGGCGGGCCGTAGAATGAGTGCAGCATGAAGGGGGCGGGCAATGGGGTGAAGCGCTTAAGGCTGCTGACGAGCTGCCCCCAGGCCTGTACGCAGTGAATTGAAAGCGGTCTGTTATACTCGAACGCCAGTTCAAGCTGAGACTCAAAGCTATTGATCTGATTTTCCCGGTTATGACGGTACTTCTGACTGAAATCAAGACCGCATTCTCCAATGCCGCAAAATTTATTATCTGATACACGCCTTACTAATTCATCATAAGAACGTCCGTCCTTGAAAGGTCTATCTTCTGTGTACCAGGGATGAATACCGTAAAAGGGGTGAATATCCTGAGCTGCTGCTTGCTCGACTGTAGAAAAATCTTCAACTGAGGTTGCATTTAGAAAGATCGGTCTTATCTGCTTATGTATATTAAGTTCTGCTGAGACTGATATATGCAGATGAAGATCAGGATAAGAAAGATCCATTAGTCCGTATCTTTTACGAATTCCTTATGCATTGATTCTCGTGATTTCAGGCTGCTGCAGGGTTCACAAAAAAAGCTAACAGCACCACAGCTCGCTGTCACTGTGGGGAGATTTCCACAGACCTCACAGGTGAATGTTACCTTCCATTTTTGTCCGCAGCTGCCGCAGGTATAGTGGCTCCCTCTGCCTTCGAGTTTTTCATTACATATAGGACAAAGCATAACTACTCCTCGAAAAGATTCAACAATATCAGTTCAAATTTAATATAAGTTATTTTACAGGGAAAGTCGATGATTGAGGATGATTGAGGATGATTTATAAGTATAGAGTTGATTCGCAGCGAAAAACTTACAAAAAAAGTAGGAAAAAAATTGATTTTCTATTACAGAATAACTATACTTATATATAGGAACGTTAGGGCAACTTACCTCCTTTTTTCTTCTTCTCCTATATTTTTTTTAGAGGGCATCTTTGTTAAAGGTGCCCTTTATTTTTAATTTAAAACGGCGGTTCCAATGGCCGCATAGTTTTATAATCACCGCAGAATCTAAGTTTTTTGTAGCAGTCAACAACTCTTGTGTATATCCTGCCGGATTCAGTTTCGGCTTTGACTGTAATGAGCTCGAGCGGGGCGGAAAAATTATTTGATCTATACCGGACTCCTTCCTCTATTGCAGTAAAATTCTCGTAGGAGTGAAATTCCTTCCCACCCGACCAGGTCAGGGTCGTTATATCATAGCGGTATTTGTCGAGGGGACCCCATACCCGGAAGTAAATCTCTTCACTGCGGCTGTTCAGGTTGATATTAATATCGTTTCCGTTTGTTTCATGCTGTGCCATTTTAAAATAGATCTTACCGGAATCTGATACCGCCGATATCGGAGAATCAGTCTGGATTTTACAGTCCCATAGATCATAAAAATGCATTCCCCGCGTTGAAGTGCTGCTGATGGGACCGAAAAATACAGAATCTTCAGAATATACCTCAATCTTTCCATTAACAGAATAAAAGTTAATTTCTCCTGAAATTACAGATTCAATGATTTCGGCATGAACTGCCCCCGCTACTTTATCATAATACGGGACTTCCGAGCTTTCAGGATTCCCGGTCATAGTCAGCTCAGATGATATTTCTGTCCGGTTCATCAATAAATAGGAACGCCCGTAGTCTGAGTTAATACTGATGCGCTCGGCACTGCAGTTATTCAGCTCGACATAGTTACTGCCCACGGATGTTTCTATATTGAGACTGTCTATTCTTAAGCCTGAAAGCCTCAAATCAGCAGATGAAGAATCTGAGATACTCTCAATTTGTCGGATATTGATTGTGTCTGAAATATATATCCTTACTGTAGATTCCTGCACTGTCGGGATAGGTTTACGCCGGGTTTTCAGGATTACACTAAGATTGTCATTTGATTTATATACTTCAGATTGAAAAGGCGTTTGATTTTCATTATCATCCCATTCAATCGATATAAGATAGTCTGTTCGGTCTTCAGGAGAGTTTCTGTAGATTAATTTTAAATCTTCCGCTTCAACCACTATTGAAAGTTGTTCTATTTCTGCAAAATCACATTTGCAGAAACTGAGTGAGTGCCTGCCTTCGTTATCATTGCTGATGATTATATTTTCAGTTACAGGTACTCCGCTGCAGGACAGCAATAAAGCCGCTGGAAGCAGTAATACGAATAAAATGCGATAATCTATTTTTTTCATGCATTATTTTAACATGATACAGTCAGGAATGTGATTATTTCGCAGCGAACTTCGACTTCATAGCTGCAAACTGATCAAGTGCTGATGCCGTATCGAGTACCTGATCCTCCTGGTGCTGTACAATAAGCTCGGGGGGGATTTCTTCAAGGAAACGTGAAGGAATAGTTTCTACGACATCCCGCATAACGCGTCTGCTTTGGCAGGAGGTAATAAAGAGCTTTTCACGGGCTCTCGTTATTGCAACATAGAATAACCGGCGTTCTTCCTCAATGCTCTCTGGATTTTCCTCAATCGCTCTAGCGTGAGGGACAATATGATCTTCAATTCCTGCGAGAAATACAACCTGAAACTCAAGCCCTTTGGATGCATGAATTGTCATCAGGTTGATCTTTCCTTCTTCCTCTTCATCAGCATCATCGCTGGTAATGAGAGTTATTTTATTAAGGTAGTCGTAAATACTCGGTTTAATATTATCAGGATTTCTTTCCCATTTTTCAAAAAAATCTATGAATTTCTGAACATTTCCGAATTTCCATCGCGCGAGTTTTTCATTCTTGGAATTGTCGGTTATCAGGTAGCCCCAGTAGTCAATTTCATCGATTAGACTTCGGAGCGCGCCTGTCATTCTTTTACCGGAAAGAAACTTTTCTCTGAATCCGTTAATCAGGTCTATGAACTCAGTAATATGAACTCTAAGTGAATCTTTCAGGGAGGAATCTGCATTACGGGCAACAAGGCTCATCGCAGAAAAAATTGAACAGCTCTGATGTTCGGCCAGCTCACGCATTTTCATAAGGGTTGTATTGCCTATTCCCCGGCGGGGAGTATTAATTATTCGAAGCAGGTTAACGTCATCATCGGGGTTTGAAATAACTTTGAGATAAGAGATTATATCCTTTATCTCTTTCCTTTGAAAAAAGCTCTGACCGCCTGAAACCTTGTAGGGGATGTTGGCTGCAAGAAATGCCTCTTCCAGGGTGGCAGTCAGGCTGTTTGTTCTGACAAGCACACCCACATCATGAAATTTAACATGTTCTTCGTAATGAAAACGGTGAATGAGCTCAGCTATAAATTCCGATTCATCTACTTCATTTTCAGGATGAAAGATCTCGATTGATTTACCGACGGAAGTGCCGGTCCAGAGTTCCTTTTCCTTTCGATTTGTATTGTTTGCGATAACCTTGTTTGCTGCAGCAAGGATGTTTTTGGTCGAGCGGTAGTTCTGTTCAAGCTTTATCTCTGTTAGTTCCGAGAAATCCTTTTCAAAGTTTACGATGTTCTGATAATTTGCTCCGCGCCAGGAATAAATTGATTGATCATCATCACCGACCACACAGACATTTCGGTTGGTTTCTCCAAGCTGTTTTACCAGATTGTACTGCATCATTGAAGTATCCTGAAACTCATCTACCATGATGTACTGATATCGCTCCCGGTAACCGTCGAGGACCTCAGGTTTCTGCTGGAACAGCATCTGCGGCATAACGATTAAATCATCAAAATCAACTGCATTGTAGGCTGCAAGATGGCTATGGTATCTATCAAAAATCGGTTTATATATATCGTTTGTACTGTCCCAGTTTTTTCGGCCTGTTTTTATTTCGCCGATGAGATTATTTACCATATAAAGATCGAGATTGTCACCGCCGAGGCCTGCATGTCTTGCAGCTTCTTTTACAGCTGAGTTTTTATCCGCTTGATCATATATTGTAAAATTTTCTTTATATCCGTGAAGGTGATGAATGGATTCGCGCAATACCTTTACGCCAAATGCATGAAATGTAGAAACAGTGAGATTCCCGAGTTTCTGTCCGGTAAGCTCTTTTACACGCTCTTCCATCTCTCGTGCTGCTTTATTTGTAAAAGTAAGAGCCAAAATCGCTGATTGAGGAATACCCTGCTCAAGCATATGTGCTATCCGGAAGGTGATCATCCTCGTTTTTCCGCTTCCGGCGCCTGCTATTATGAGTACCGGACCGTTAATAATTGATGCAGCTTTACACTGCATATCATTGAGTTCTTTTTCAAGCTGTATTGCCAATGTTGTTCTCTCTAAATCCTGTTTAAACGTGTTTAATAAAAATTGATGCAGCTTCGGTACCAAAATATACTAATAATGAAACTATAATTCCTGATATAACTGCACCACCTGCTACCGCGAGACAGGTTTTCTTTCTGTTAAGACCGAGTATCCATGCTCCTAAGGTCCCCGTGTACGCGCCCGTAATCGGCAGCGGGATACCGACAAAAAGCATTATACCGAGGTAGCCGTATTTATCAACCTTTGAAGATACCTTATGTCTTGCTCTTGTAACTAGTTTGTCGAAGAGACTGCGGTACCAGTTTATACGATAGAAAAGTTTATTGAGCGAGTCGAGAAACAGATACACAAGCGGTCCAAGAAGTGCGTTTAAAATCACGCAGAAGAAGTACGCGAACAGCGGATGTATTCCGTTTATTACGGCATATGGTATAGCACCGCGAAGTTCAGAAATCGGCAGAAGGGTGAACGCCGCCGTGACAAGTAAAGTCCGAATATTCATAGGGCGCATTTTAACAAACGGTAGCACTATAGTCCATAAGTTATCATGCAGAGCTTGACTAAAAAATGAAGTAGTGATACTGTTTCTATGTGTAAGAACAAAATGAAGGAGAAAATAATGAAAACAAAATTTCTAACAATTCTATTGTTTGCTGCGCTAGCCGTAACATTAGTTATGACCGGATGCAGTAAGAGTGAAGAAGCTGCTGCAGATGAAGAAAAAGCGGTTGAAACAGCACCGATCGAAATTGGAATCTCAAAAATTGTTGCACATCCCGCACTCGATGCTCTTGAACAGGGTATAATTGAAGTTGTTTCAGAGAAATATCCTGATGCGATATTTGATCTTCAGAACGCAAATGGTGAAATGGCTACAGCTTCTTCTATCGCGCAGAAGTTTAAATCAGAAAAGGTTGATCTGGCAGTCGGTATTGCGACTCCAACCGCTCAGGCTTTGGCTCAGGCAATAAGCGATGTGCCTGTCGTTTTCTGTGCAGTAACCGATCCGGTTGATGCCGGGTTGATTGTTTCGACAGATAAGGGCGAAGGAAATATTACAGGAGTTTCTGATATGACTCCGGTGAAAGAGCAGATAGAACTTCTTGCTTCTATGATCGATCTCAAAACCTTGGGTCATGTATACACAAACGCAGAAGCAAATGCCGTGAGGCTTGCTGAAATAGCCGAAGAGGTTTGCACTGAGCTCGGCATAAAATTCATAGGAACGGGTGTGAGCAATTCAGCAGAGGTTAAACAGGCTGCACAGACTATAGCAGGTAAGGTTGATGCCTTTTATGTAAGCACAGATAATACTGTCGTGTCTGCAATCAGCGCAATAGTTGATGTTGCTGAAAAGGCGGGAATACCTATCGTCTCAGCTGATCCGACATCATCCGAATCCGGCGGTGTCCTGTTATCATGGGGATTTGATTATTATAAAATGGGAAAGGCTACCGGAAGAATGATACTTGATATTCTCGACGGCGCTGAGCCCGACGGAATGCCTACTATGTTCATGACCGAACCTTCTGACATCGATCTGCTCGTTGATACTGATGTTGCAGAAACTCTGGACATTACTATTCCTTCCGATGTTCTCTCGGCAGCAAGAAAGGTTCAGAAATAGTAAATGATTGAAGGTATTTTAGTTGAGGGCCTGATCTACGGAATCCTGGCCCTCGGCGTCTTTATAACATTCAGGGTACTCGATTTTCCAGATCTTTCGGTAGACGGCACCTTTCCTCTAGGGGCCGCTGTGATGGCGATCTGCCTCACAAGCGGTATGAATATGGGACTGGCTCTGCTTATCTCTTTCACCTCAGGCTTTGCCGCAGGCGGAGTAACAGCTGTCATCCACAACAAACTGGGGGTACCGAGTCTCCTGGCAGGTATTCTGACAATGACTATGCTTTGGTCGGTTAATATAAGAGTTCTTGGAAACCGGGCGAACCTGCCGCTTCTGCGGGTTGATACAATTCTGACAAAAATTGAGAATGTTTTTGCACCATTTTTCGGGGAAACAGCCGCTGTATTAATTTTTTTCATTCTCGTTATTGTTGTAATCAAGGTGCTTCTTGATCTGTTTTTTCACACTGATTTAGGGCTTACAATGGGGGCTATGGGTGATAACGAACAGATGGTTATCAGTCAGGGGGTGAATCCTGAAATGGTTAAGATAATCGGAGTAGGGCTTTCCAACGGGTTAGCTGCTCTGAGCGGTGCATTTGCTGCACAGTATCAGGGGTTTGCCGATGTCAATCTTGGTCAAGGAATAGTTGTTTCAGGTCTTGCGATGGTTATGCTTGGTGAGTTCCTGTTTTCATCGAATAAAATCGGGCTGCTTACCATTCGGGTTGTGCTTGGAGCTGTATTGTATAAGGCAATAATGTTTTTCGGCAGATACTATGGATATTATATAAAGCTGACGCCGAATGACCTGAAACTGATAACCGGTTTACTCATAATTCTCTGTCTCATTATCACTAAATATCGATCAAAATCGCTTTCGTTCAGGAGGCGCAAAAAATGATAAAACTGAAAAAGATAAATATGATATTCGGTGAGGGTACCCCTGATCGTAATCATGTTCTGAAAGATGTTGACCTGCAGATTGAACGCGGAGACTTCATTACAATTATCGGTTCGAACGGGGCTGGTAAATCAACCTTATTTAATGTGATATCAGGCAATAAGAAACCTCAAACTGGTAAAGTTTCTATAAATAAGAAGGATGTAACCTCACATCCGGAGTATAAACGAGCTTGTTATATCGGTCGGATATTTCAGGACCCGCTATTAGGTACAGCCGGCAATATGTCCATAATAGACAACATGGTAGTTACAGGAAGTAAGGGGTTCAAAGGACTAAGAATAAGTCTGAACAGGCAGAAGAGAGAATACTTCAAAGAGCAGCTTAAGCGCCTTGATATGGAGCTTGAGAACCGCATGAATGATAATGTAGGTATGCTCTCAGGAGGGCAGCGACAGGCTCTGACTCTGCTGACTATGTCGTTATCTAAACCTGAACTCGTCCTTCTCGATGAGCATACTGCAGCCCTTGACCCCAGGAATGCTTCCAAGGTTATGGAGCTGACCGATAGATTCATTGAAGAGTACGGATTTACAGTAATGATGATAACTCATAATATGCAGCAGGCAATAGACTATGGTAATCGTCTTCTGATGATGGATGAGGGGCGAATTATTCTGGATATAAGCGGTGATGAGAAGAAGAACATGACTGTAGACAGACTAGTAAAGATTTTTCATGATATCAGGCAGAAGGATTTCGCGACAGATAAGACCCTGCTTTCTTAACAACTGTGGGGTTTATCTAATAACCCCATTGTCACTGAGGGTGCGCTTCACAGCAATTGCATCCTCAGGGCAAACCTCATGACAACAGAAACATCTGATGCATTTATCATAATCTATGGAAATCATCTTCTCATTGTCCTGTGACAATCCGGACTGCTTTGTCAGAGTCAGTGCATCGGCAGGACAGATCTTTATACATTCCTCACATCTGATGCATTGCTTCTCTCTGAAAACCGGTTTTGGTCCGAAGTCATAAATCAGACGTTTTAGAAACCCGGGAGTAATAAATTCTTTCAGCTGGTTATTAGAACCAGTCAGTTTAATCTTTTGAAAATGACCGACCTTAGCCTCTGAGAGCGATAATCCGGCAATCTCAACATCATGTGAATCCTCGAGCCAAACGCCTCGGTCAACTGCGTTGCTGATTACAGGTATTATATCCGGATCATATCCTATTATTCTGCAGGCGGTAATGTCCATAGCAAGCAGGTTTGAGGAAGCAAGGACGAGGTCGGTTTTTTTGGGGAAACCGTTGCCGGGACCTGGACCTTCCATTGAAACAATTCCATCCATGAAGGCGAAATCGGGTTTAAGGCTTTGGTGAAGATCAACAATCATCGCCGCGAAATCTGCCCGATTGCGCAACATCATATGGAATGAGCTTTTCAGCAGCCCCGGAATCATTCCGAACTGGTTTTTTATCGCGCCGGTGAAATACATCAGCTGGTGAGTTTTAAGTTTCGGCAGGCTTATAATAATATCAACATTATCTACAGCATCGGTAACCGTAAACTTTCTCACTTTCTGACCGTCGGGGTTCGTGACAGTTGTGCTCTTTTTTAGAAAATCCCACCACCTGATATTTTCATCGATGCAGACATCCCATAAACCGCAACCCTTGGCCTTAAAGCCGGGCTTGGGGAAGCCTGGTGAATCACCGGCAATTATTTGGGCCGCACCCAGCTCCTTCATTAAGCGGATAGCTGCTCTGAAGAACTCCGGATGTGTAGTCGCAGCCTTTTTGATATCAGAATCAAGAAGAACGTTGGGTTTAAGCAGAACCCTTTTCCCTTCTACATCGAGAACATCTTTTCCGCCTGATAATTCCCAGGCTTCGCGCAGTTTATTCTTAATCAGTTCAGGCTGATAATCATCACATCTAAGTACGGCAACGGTCTTATTCATTACGACAATATATCAGAAATTCTATTTAGATGGTAGGCTCCTGTTATCACTTTTTATCTTAATGCATCACTCCGCTTGTTCGAATTGTCCGTTTTACTG
>DMKD01000096.1 GCA_003454605.1 Spirochaeta sp.
GGACAAACTACTTTACAGGGAACCTTCACTATGAAGATTGATACTAAGGTATCTGAGATTTACAGCATTCTCGATGGACTTTCTGAGCCGGAAATCATATTTCTTGAATTTGAAAACAGCTTCCAGCTACTCATTGGAGTAATCCTTTCTGCACAGACAACCGATAAACAGGTTAACCAGGTACTCCCTGATTTGTTCAGAAAATTCCCTGATCCGCAGGCTCTCGGTGCTGCAGAACTACAGGATGTTATTAACATAATACGCCCTGTCGGATTCTTCAATGTAAAAGCCCGAAATATCATTAAAACAGCGGCTGCCGTACATGAAAATCATTCCGATGAAATCCCCGAATCTATGGACGAACTTCTAAAACTAACCGGAGTCGGACGTAAAAGTGCAAATGTGATCCGCGGAGCATGTTTTAATCTGCCTGCAATAATTGTCGATACCCATTTCGCAAGAACAGTAACAAGACTTGGGCTCACTATTGAAAAAACACCGGATAGAATCGAACTGGATCTTATTCAGTCTATTCCTTCGGAGATTCAGTACCGCTTTTCAATGCTTCTGAACAAGCTTGGACGTGAGTTCTGTCACTCCCGAAAACCGGACTGCAGCAACTGCCCGCTAAAGGGGCTCTGCCGCTGGAAGACCTAAAGCCCCTTCCCTATGTTTTTCCGCCATTCAGATTCAGTAATTCCTTCCGGGTTTTCAAGTATAGCCCTGATGTAGGAAGAACAATTACTGAAACGCGAAGCTGTCTCAGAATCAATTACATGCTCAATCTTGCATGCCTGCTCAACTGCTTTCTCATGAGAAAGCAGAAGCACATTTTCAAGAAAATCCAAAAGAACCGAATGCTTATTAAAAATCTCTTCAGCTGTCTTCTTCCCATCTTCCGTAAGACAGATAAACGAGTTTTTTTCGTAGTCGACCAGCCCCCTATCACGCAGGTTTTTAACTGCCCCTGTGACCGACGGCATCTGAACATCGAGATGTGCAGCTATGTCGCGGACCCTGGCAACCCTGTTTTTAGTTTCGAGAATAAGAATAGCTTCAAGATAATCTTCCAGACTATGTGAAAGAGATTTACAATTATCCATAATAGTACTAATATAAAGGAAAATCTCGAGAGAATAAAGTGAAATGAGCCGAATATCAGATAAAACTAATGAACGACTTAAAGCATTAAAAGATAATTACCTGAAGTCACTCCCGGGCCGCTATAATCAGCTCAAGCAGATTGCAGTAGACGCAATTGAAAAACGGAATGATAAAGACCTGCTGTCCGATCTGCGCTTGCAGGTTCATAAAATCGCCGGATCTGCTGCAACTTTCGGGTTATCCATACTCACCGATGAAGCCAAGGGTTTTGAGAACCTTCTGGATTCTATCATTCAAAACGGTGAGATAATAGACGAAGATGCCTCAAAACAGATAATTCAGTCGCTTAAGAAGATAAGAACCGTGTGTGCCGAACCAGGAAAGTTCGATTCTGATACTGACGAGACAATATCGATATCTGATATTCCGAATACTGATGAAGAAAAGAAGATTGTCTTTGTTCTCGGCGAGAACGATTTGATTTCAAAAGATCTCTCCGAACAGCTCGGCTACTTCGGTTATACGGTTCAGGTGATTAACAGCTTTTCATCTCTCAAGGATCATATCAAAGAAGCCCGCAATGAGCTGCTGGTCATGAATACTAACATGATTGAAAATAAGCCCATGACAGCAGCCGCAGTAAAAAAAATCAAGGAAGAGACAAACCGACAGCTGAGTATTATTTTCTTTTCCGACAAAGATAATTTCAATATCCGTCATGAATGTGTTCAGGCGGGCGGTGACGATTTCTTCACCGTGCCGCTTGATGTAAGCAGGCTGATTGACAGAGTCGACAGTCTCACAAACGATGAAAATACCAATCCATACCATATTCTGATTGTAGATGATGATCCCGAGCAGGTATCATACTACGCCCTCGTGCTTCAGCAGGCCGGGATGATAACCTCGGTAGCATCGGATCCCAAGAAGGTTCTGGATATTCTCTCAGAAGCAAAGCCTGATCTAATCCTGATGGATATGTATATGCCCGAATGCGACGGCCCCGATCTTGCAGCTATAATCAGACAGCAGGAAGCCTTTGTCAGCATCCCGATTGTTTTTCTCTCATTTGAATCCAACAAAGAAATACAATTCGAAGCAATAAGACACGGCGGGGACGATTTTTTAACAAAACCGATTAAGCCGGATTTTCTAATATCATCAGTTACCTCTAAGGCCGAACGGAACCGTACCCTTCGTTATTTCATGGAGCGTGATTCTCTCACCGGTCTGTTGAATCACGTAAAGCTGAAAGAGGCCCTCTTTAACGAGGTGCTGCGCGCTGAGAGAACCGAAGCCGAACTTTGTTTTGCCATGATAGACATTGATCATTTTAAACAGGTGAATGATGTACACGGACATATGACCGGTGACCGGGTATTAAAATCACTGTCCAGGCTTCTGCAGGACAGGCTAAGACGAACGGATGTGATAGGACGCTACGGCGGTGAGGAATTTGCAGTAATTCTGATTAATACCGATTCAGAAAATGCACAAAAGATAATGAACAACATTCGCGAAAGTTTTGCCCAGATTAGACACGTTTCATCGGAGGGAGATTTCTACGTCACCTTCAGCTGCGGTATATCATTCTTCCCTAATATTAAAAATGCCTCAGAACTGAATTCCGAGGCTGATCAAGCCATGTATAAGGCGAAGGAAAACGGAAGAAACAGGATTATCTGTGCATCTGAGCTTTTGGATACCTGATAGACAGTATTGTTTCAAGCTTCACCCTCTTCCACCATTCAAAACCGCTGAAGATATCAGAGTCAGTCCGATAGACCTGCATAGAACAGCTCTTCCAATTAAGGACTGAATCATCAAGCTGCTCAAGCCCGCTCATTATCATTGCAGTTACATCATCCGGTTCCGGATTTCCGCTCTCTAGCGAATCACATAAATGCAGACCGCACAATGAAGGCTTGGATCCTTCATGGCTGCTTAGAGCTCCTGCTGTTTTTCTACAGAACTCTTTAAGACCGGCTGAACCAAGGCAAACCTGCCCCGCTATGGTCTCAACTGCTTTAAGCTGAAGCCCTTCAGTAGGGAGTTCAGGGAGGTTATTCCTTGAAAGCTTTATGTCGTCACCGGGAATGACTGCAATCGGAACCATGGGAGTCAAAGCCCAGGCTGACAGCAGATCTGTATTCATGTAGAGATTGTATTTGAAATCCGCCATAGCGGTCTCAGCATTGTTCGGCGGCTTAATAACAGTTAAAAGCAAGTCTCCTCCAGGATAAATACCAATGTTTGCTTTGAATGATAATACAAATATGTTAGAATATACAGTATGAAACATAAAGTAGAGAGAATATCAAAAGATTTAGCTAATCGATTATCTAAATGGGAACAGGTAGATGCAATCACCATCCTTGAGTCAGCCGAAGAGGACTACATAAGCCCATATTTTTTTATAAGCCTCGATGTATACTACAAGGGTGAAATACCCGACACGGAAACAAGACGGGCTTTATTTTCAGATGCCGGCGCATTCGAATCTTCAACCTATGGTAAAAAGGACCGATTCTTCATAGATGATGTTCCGGTACGCATTGAGTTCAAGAACCTTGACCGCATAAACACAATTATCGAACTGACAGCCGATAATTTCGGGGCTTTCAGAGCTTCGGGAACATATATGTTCTTTCGCCTCCTGACAGGCAAGGTACTGATTCAGAAAAATCTATGGCTCGACCATATAAGAAAAAAACTCACCCAACTTCCCGATGATTTCTGGGGCATGTTAGCCACAGCCTCACTTGCGACAATGGAACATTATCTGATTGATCTGCAGTCCGCCTCGATGGAGAATGATAATTACTTCTACACGGTTTCACTAAGCGGCTTTCTTAAAACCCTCTGCAGCCTCGTATTCATAATAAACCACGAATTTGAGCCCTCACGACGCAATATTCTCGAAAAGCTGGAAAACCTCAACACCCTGCCTGAACACTTCATGGGGCGCTTTCAGAGCCTACTGCAGCAGGATGAGGAGATGACCAACGAACGAAAATCCGACGTAGCAGAACTGCTTGCAAAGAGCATAATTCCGTTCATAAAAGTGGACTATTGATTCATCTAAAATATTTTGTGGTAAGGAATAATCTTCTCATTAACCAATAAACTCCTGGAGTATTTTCGAATGAAAATACTCCCGAGTTAAGATTGAAAATCTCTGATTTTCAATCCTAACTCCCCGTATTGCCTCACCATAAATTCT
>DMKD01000447.1 GCA_003454605.1 Spirochaeta sp.
ATCGATGCGGCCATGCAGAGGGAAGTGTTTCAGCCTATGTTGATGCTGCAAGAAAATGTAATATAACCCATTTGGGATTTTCGGACCATGTGCCTTTGCCTGATAATCGATGGAATATCCGCATGCCTTATTCAGAGCTTCCTTTGTACGTTAGAGATATCAATCAAGCACAAGAAAAATATACAGATATAGAAATATATTTAGGCGCTGAATGCGATTTTTCAAGTGAGCTATTAACTTATTTTGAAGATGAATTAATTGGAGAATATCAATTTGACTACCTCATCGGAGGAGTTCATTTTATTCAAACTGATGGTGAATGGTTAAATTGTTATCATGCTGAAAATAACAAACGCTCACTTATTACATATACAGATAATCTGTTGGAAGTTATTGCATGTGACTTGTTCTCTTTTATTGTGCACCCGGACCTTTTTGGAGTATTTTATGATTCATGGGATGACAATGCCAGATCCTGCTCCAAAGAAATACTCAAGGCGGCTTCTTCAAAGAATAGAATTTTCGAAATAAACGGTTCAGGCTACCGGAAAAAAATTAGATCCTCTAAAGGAATGCGGCGCCCATACCCCCTTAATCAGTTTTGGGAAATGGCTGCAGAATATGATATTCCTGTAACCATCAATTCAGATGCTCATAGACCGGAGGATATAAATAATTTTGGTGACGGATTTCTTCTTGCTGATAAATTAGAATTGAAGATAGTTGATCCACCTTTTATTTAGACTTCTAATGCAGAAAAAGCAGAAAGAGAAGGCATAGTAATGCGACCGCATGGTATAATAATATTCATGGAGCCTGAACGTGAACCCTGAAATCCCTTCTTCTGAACTGTCGGCAGTCGTTCTGGCCGCCGGTTATTCGAACCGTATGAGTGCAATTAAAGCCATGTATCCGGTTAATGATGAATTGATAATTGAGCGTGTGATTCGAATACTTATCGAAGGCGGTGTCGAACGCATCTATGTTGTCACCGGTTTTAAATCAGTATTATTAAGCAATGTTCTACGGGATCTGAAAACCAATTTTCCGAATCTCAGGATTATAAACAACCCCGATTATGATGATGGTATGTATTCATCAGTCTGCTCGGCGGTAAAAGCTCTGCCGGATGACTGTGAGGGTTTCATGCTTCTTCCGGTTGACTACCCCTTCATCAAGCCTGAGACGATACAAAATCTACTAACATCCTTTGCCGGCTCTGACGTCGATGTTATTTCACCGCAATGTAGAGGAACCTCCGGCCATCCGCCGGTGATAAGTAAGGCTGTATTTGATAGTATCATGGGCGGCAGCGGAGAAGGGGGCTTGAGGGCCGTTCTGTCGAAGCCGGAGTTTACAACCGGCAGTATCGAAACCGGAGATGAAGGCATCCTCGATGATGTGGATACCGATGAGGCCTTTTTAAAATTAATGCGTAAATACTTCGATGCAGGACCTGATTATCCGGTGACGGCTGAGATAAAAAAACTCCGGAGAGAATCCGGAGTGCCCCCGGGGGTAATAGCTCATATGGAGAAAGTCTGCGAGACCGCAGTGAACTTCTGTGAGCAGCTGAACGCTTCAGGGGCAAGGCTGCACCCTGGACTGTTAAGCGCTGCCTGCCGTCTGCATGATATCTGCAGGACTGAGCCTCATCATGCGGCAGCGGCAGCTCGACTGCTGACCGAACTCGGCTACCCGGCTGTCGCCTCGATTGTGTCTCAGCATATGGAAATAGACTTTGCCGCGGGCTCACATGTTGATGAGGCAGCATTGCTTTATCTTGCAGACAAGATGGTAGCAGGCAGCAGCCTGGTTGATTTAGAGGAACGGATGAATGCCAGGCTCGAACAATTCGGAGATAATCCTGAAGCATCTGAAAATATTCGTATTCGCTTCGAAAAAGCATTTTTGATTCAAAGCAGGATAGATGAGTTGACAAAGAATTGATTAGGGCATAAAAAAAACATCCCGGCGACGGGATGCTTTATATTGATTCAGTTTAATTAACCGATAATCTCCTGATAGTTTTTCAAGAGAGTAGATTCTTCACCTACAATGAAGTTCATGTTCATCTCTACCCTTGTTACCATCTTTGCAATGAAGGTTTCAGCAACCTTTATCTTGCGCTCAGAATGCTTTGCATCTCTCATGAAAAGCAGTGCGATAACGATATCGGTAGCCATCTCAACAAGTCTTCTTGAATGATAGGTTACAACATCCGCATCGGCAATCTCCTTGATCTTGAGTAATGTCTTATCGAAGTTCAGCTGTGCTTTCTCAACCTGACCCAGCAGATCTTTGCAGTGGCTGAAATCTGTGCTTTCAATGAAATCTTCGATGAAGCGTGAAGCTGTACCGGAGGTTATACCGCCGATTGCTGCAACAACCTGAAGCTGAGATGTCCCTTCATAGATGTTGGTAATTCTCGCATCACGATAGTGACGTTCGGCATTGAATTCCTTCATATAACCGGTACCGCCGTGTATCTGGATTCCATCGTAGGTAACCTTGTTAGCGGCCTCGGTATTATACAGTTTTGTCATCGGTGTAAAGAGGTTTGCCAGTCTTGTGTACCTCTTCATTTCGGATTTAACCTCAGCCGCACGTTCAGGATGAGTTTCAGCAACGTGTTCGTAACATTCCTTGAAGTCTACAAAACGGGAAGTTTCATACAGAAGGGTACGGCTTGCTTCAACCGCAATCTTCATTTCAGTCAGCATCTCGTACACGGGCGGGAACTCAATAATGGCTTTACCGAACTGGATTCTCTCCTGCGCGTATTTATAGGCTTCACGGTATGCAGCTTCTGCAATTCCGGTAGCCTGGCCTGAAACCATCAGTCGGGCTGAGTTCAT
>DMKD01000286.1 GCA_003454605.1 Spirochaeta sp.
AATTGAGAGCTGGATACCTTCCTGCCCATTAATCAGTACAATGCTGTTCTGATCTTTGGCTCCGAATGAGACATCAGCTACATCACGCAGCAGAACCTCATAGTATGAACCCTGACTTAAGGGTTTAACCGAGATGGTTGTGTTCTCAAGTTCTTTCAGCGAGGTGATTTCACCGGAGGTCTGGATAAGATAATTTGTTCCGCCTTCAATTAATTCTCCGGCGCCGAGTTTCATGTTCTGGGAGGCAAGAGCAGCCGATACCTGTCCGATGCTCAGGCCCAGGGCGTCAAGACGTTCCTGGTAGAAGTTCACTTCTACGATTTCATCAAGTCCGCCTGAAAGGGCAACTTCGGCAACGCCGCTGATACGTTCAAATTGAGGCTGCAGATCATCTTCCGCAAGTTTAAGCAGATTTTCAAGACCCTGATCTCCGGTGAGTGCCAGGGTGATTACTGCCCGCGCATTCGGATCAAACTGAAAAATGGAAGGTGCATCACATTCATCGGGAAGGCTGCTCTCTACCCTGGATAATTTATCACGGACATCGGCAGTGACATCGCTCATTTCCACATCATAATCCATCATCATGATGATCATGCTGTAGCTGTCAAATGAGTAGGAGGTAAGAGAATCAAGGCCGGAAACATTTGAAAGCTGTGCTTCGATGTCCTTTGTAACCGATTCCTCAACCTCGGTCGGAGAGGCCATAGGGTAGGTGGTGATAACTGCCATTGCTGGCATGTTCATTTTAGGCAGCAGATCAACCGCAAGACGGTTTATTAAAACACCGCCGGCTATTGACGCAACCAGAAACACGATGATCATTGTCATCGGTCTGTTTAGTATTCGTCGTGATAAAGTCATTAACGATTACCCTCGTTGTCAAGAACATTCACTTTACTGCCGTCAGACAGCAGTGTGGCGCCTTCTATTGCTAAGATATCACCATCTTTAAGACCTGTTGTGACTTCGATAAGGCCGTCATTCTTAATGCCGCAGGTTACATTTACTTTTTCGGAGCGATCTCCGTTTATCCGGTAGACATAGGTTTGATTATCACGGCTCAGCATGGCCTTTTCGGGTATAGTGAGACTGTCTTCTGATGTTGTTGTAATCAGATCAATTCCTACAAACATTCCAGCCTTTACCGGGGCTTTTTCACTCAGACTGAGTTCTATTTTCAGGGTGCGGCTCACTGGATTTACTACGGGTGAGGTTGAGCTTATTACGGCCCTGTACTTTTCTCCGGGATATGCAGTCGTCGTAATCCAGGCTGTCTGACCGCTTTCCACCATATATATAAATCGTTCAGGTACATGGGCTGTAATTACCAGACGGCTTATATCTCCTATTGTGAACAGGGGCATTTGAGGACTGACTGTAGCTCCCGGGTCGGCATTAATCTGAGTAATAGTTCCGCTTATAGGTGCCTCGACAGGGCTTTCGGCGTAATTCATACCGGGGCGTGATGGGTCAATCTTTGCAAGCATTTGATCTTTACGGACCCAACTGCCCGTTTCAACGGTTAACAGGGAAAGTTGCCCCGAGGTGTTAGGGTACACATCTACTGAAGTCGATGCCTCTACATCGCCGGAGAGTGTCAGGCGATCTGAAATATCCTGCCGCATGACAGTTATGGTTTTTATATTGAAACTCTTTTCAGCCGGGACAGTCATATCTGCATCGGGCTTAGTTCCGGGTGCCCCGAAAGGCCTTCTGCCTCCGGGCATGCAGCTTGTGAACACTAGAGTTGCCGCAGTGATTGTAATAATAGTTATTATCAGTTTCTTTTTCATGTCAATATCCTTATTTGGTTAAATTCTTGTTAATGGCTGCTTCAAGACTTAGCAGCGATGATATATATTTGTATTTTTCCGATACCAGGTCCAGCTTGACCTGGAGAAGATCATCCCCGGCCGTTTCCAGATCAAGCAGACTTAATTGTCCGCTGTTGTATGATTCAAGACTCATATCATAGCTCTTTTGATTGATTTCAATTGACTCAGTTAATACTTTCAGGCTTTCTATGCTTGTATTCAGCGACATAGCAAGTGAGCGGATTTCCATTTCGGCACCGAGAAATGCCAGTTCTTTCTGATAAGCCATCCTGTCAATCTCGTCCTGCGCATCCTGTATCTTATTGTATGTGCCTGAATGGGGGATCCAGTCTTCAATCGGCAGCGACAGGGTTACCGAAAACGATCCATTGTCTCCGAAATATCCGTCATCTCCCCATGTTTCAGTCTCAAACGGATCAGCCTGGTAGGGGCTGTATGACCAGCCCAGAACAAGCGCAGGAAGAAGACTCTGGTTGAAGGTTGCTGATTTTGCATTTTCCAACATCTCTTCAGCTAAAACCAGCTGTTGGATATCGATTCGATTTGCCATATTGTTGTTGACCAGATGGTCTGCATTCCAGGTTTCCGGTACGACTTCTACTGAGCCATCGAGCACTAGTTCCTGGTTAAGCGGAAGGCCTAAGTCCATTAGAAAAGCCATTTGCAGCTGCTCATAACCGTTTTCCATTTGAAGAAGACTCGGCCCCATCGAGGCAAGGCCTGCACGGGTGTTGAGCAGGTCGAGCTCAGTTATATAACCGTATATATACATTTCTTCCATGCTTTCAAGTCTTGTTTCGGTTGTTTCAATATTTTTATTCAGGACTCCAATCTGTTCCTGAAGAAGCAGGAGATTATAGAAATTAGTTTTTATACTTTTCTCTGTGCTTTGCTCAGCTGATTCGAGATCAAGAAGAGCATTGTTTAAATCAAGCTCAAGCTGTTTCACTCCATTCACCATTGCCGGTGAGAGGGCAAGCTGAGCTGATATGTTTCCTACTGCTGTCCATGGACTCATTTCCTGTTCGAATGAAGTGATTGCAAGGTAGTCGTAAATTCCATCCTCAGTTGAAAACGAGCTTGGGTCCATAGGATTATCTGTTCCTGCATATGCCGTCCCTCCGGCTGATTGTGCTGAGTTGCTTCTGCTCAAAGTTGCCGAAGCCGATATGTCGGGTAGGAAGACGTTCCAGGCATCTTTTTTGCTGCGTTCTTTTCCTGCAACCTTGCTGGACTGGATTTTGAGATTGAAATTATTTGCAAGACCCAATTCTACTGCTTTTTCAATATTGAGAACAAGAGTCTCGTTCGTTACAGCTGCAGTCTCTGCGGTTAGAGGGATTGCTGCAGCAGCTAAAATTAATATGAATATTATTCGTTTCATGTCGTACTCCCGACTTTTGGTTATGATGAGAGTACATCAGCATTATTTCAAATGACATAAAGGCAGGATTACATGATTTTAAACGATTTGTTTATATTAAGACTATCCTGAAGCTGTTTTTACCGGATTTTTTAATATCATACATTGCTGCATCGGCGGCTTGCATAGCTTGTTCGAAATCGGCTGTAGAATCATAGCCAAGAGCAGCAATGCCGATACTTGCACCCATACGGATTTTATGGCCGGCTATATCAAAATCATTAAACATTGTAGAAAGAATTTTCTCGGCAACTGATGCACAGTCTTTCTTGTCGCTTATCTGGGACAAGAGAATAACAAATTCATCTCCGCCGAATCTGGCCACGGTGTCAGTTTCTCTTACGCAGCTTACTAATAGTTTTCCAACTTCCTGCAGCAGCTCATCTCCTGCCTTATGTCCGAACTCATCGTTCACCAGTTTGAATCCGTCAAGATCTATGAACATAACGGCATAGGTGTGTTTATAGCGTTTTGAGTGAGCGGTAGCCTGGGCTGCTCTTTCATCAAGCAGTATCCTGTTTGGAAGACTTGTAAGCTGATCATAAAGAGCCGACTCTTTGAGTGCATTACGGTATTTATTGCGCTGGAATATTGTAACCGACAGCAGTAGAGACAGAGCTGCAAAAAAGAAGGCGGAAATAATTATCACCTTGAGGAGAATACCTTGGTTGTATTTTTGATCAATTCCCATTTCTACAGTTGATATTGTATTGAGAAGAAAGAAGCAGTCAGTGCAGTCGGATGAGAAATCGTTCGGCAGCAGCTGTATTTTCCGGGCTGTATATAAGGCTTCATCAGTAAGGAACTGCAGAGGGTCAGGATTGTGCAGTCTTTCCCAAAGAACCGGGTCTTTTACCGGTAAGCTATCTGTTTTTCTCTCGGGAAACATGAATCCCCATTCCTCATCCGGATTATCGTTGTACAACCAGTATCCAGCGGAATTAATTAGAGCAAAGACTCCTGGATGAGTTCTGGTTGCTTCAGCAAGATCATCTATCAGCACCTGCCCTAAAAAGTTCAAAATAACTATACCCTTCGTTTCGTCCTCATTGTTGAATACCGGAGTTCCGAATCTGATCATTGGCTTCAAAGGGGTTTCAATCTCGCCCTGTTCAACGTTGAGATCAAAGGGGGATATATAAACCTGCCCTTCCGGA
Source organism: Spirochaeta sp. (assembly GCA_003454605.1). Taxonomy (GTDB): domain Bacteria; phylum Spirochaetota; class Spirochaetia; order UBA9216; family UBA9216; genus Thalassospirochaeta. The sequence continues at coordinate 4,419 of DMKD01000286.1, forward strand.
AGAGAAATTGATTCTTTAAAATAATATCTGTTGCTTTTATTCTGCAATTCACTTTTAGGTGGGATCCCGGGATTGCCGTTGTTGTAATTTACCCTTATCAATTCCATTCCTGTTTTATCTATGAATCGCAGCTGATCATAAATTTTGCGGCTTCTGACAAACTCAAGAAATTCATTCTCTATTTGAGCTTTGTCTTTTTCATTTTCAACCTCTTTAAAACGTAAAATCTCATTGAGTTTCGGCAGAAAGAGGAGATCAGAATCTATTGTATTAAAATGTGTATTCATCAGTCTGTTCTGAATTTCGATTTGATTTGTCGCTTTTTCTTTATACTCTGCAACACTGTTACTTTTATTAACGGCTAATGTTAACAGGGTAATAGTAAATGCTGCTATCATAAAGGTGGAAAAAATTATAACAAATAATGCGGCAATAGATAGTTGTTTTCTAGTCTTGTCAGCATTCATCAATATGATAATTATAGTTAAATAAGGGTGTGGGTGTAAACCTTTTTATTTTACCATTGTGTTTTATAAAAAGCTGCGGTTTTTCTGCCTGGTGGAGCGAATTATCACTTTCCG
>DMKD01000359.1:0-902 GCA_003454605.1 Spirochaeta sp.
CTGGAAGTGGTTCTGGAACGTTTCGATGACTATTGGGGTAAAAGAAAAGGAGCAGTAGAAAACGTTGTTTTCAAATATGTTCCAGAATTTTCCACTCGCATTGCCGGTCTTCGTACAGGAGAATTTGACATAATCACCGAGGTAGCCCCGGATCAAGCCGAAGCAATTGGCAGAATGGATGAAATCAAAGTTATCGGTGGAGCTATCAGAAATATTTATGGTATGTTTTTTGATGAAACAAATAATACCCCTATGCAGGATCCAAGGATCAGAGAGGCTTTAACGCTGGCGATAGATCGGAAATTACTGGTTTCAACATTGTTCTCCAATCTAACAAGCATTCCAAATAACTGGCAGATGAAGCTGTTTGGTGATATGTACCTTAACGATTACAAAGGGGTTGCATTTGATACTGAAAGAGCTAAAAAACTGATGGAAGAAGCCGGATACAATGGAGAAAGGATTGAATACAGAAGTTTACCCGGATACTACACTCTTGAACAAACTGTAGCGGAGGCCGTTACTCAGATGTGGCAAGAAGTTGGATTTAATGTTGATTTACAGATCAAGGAAAACTGGTCTCAGATCGCTGAAGATGATGAAAACAGGCACATTATTAACGGTTCATTTACTGCATACTACCCTGATCCTGTAGGTCAATTCTGGAGACGTTTTGGTGCAAACGGTGGAAAGGCTCAAGGGCTTTACTTCACAAATTCAAAAGAGTTTAACGAACTGGGAGCAATTTTGGAAACCAGCTCTGATCTGAAAACACGCCGGGAAACGTTTAGAAAGATGATGGATATTTTCAATCATGATCCCAATGGTCTCTACCTTTACAATCTTCCAATGATTTATTGTGTACGGGATGAAGTTGACTGGTCTCCTTTGCCTATCGAAGG
>DMKD01000359.1:920-7444 GCA_003454605.1 Spirochaeta sp.
AATTCTTCCCCCTGAACAGGGGGAAGTTAAGAACACTGTTCTTTCTGTTAAAGATTTATATGTTACATTTAACACCCTTTCCGGCCTTATTCATGCTGTGAATGGTGTCTCTTTCGACCTGAAGGAAGGGGAGATTCTTGGGTTGGTTGGTGAAAGCGGTTCGGGCAAAAGCGTGTCTTGTAAAGCACTTATTCAGCTTCTGCCTTCCTATGCTGAAATAAAGGGAACAGTAAACTATCGTGGTGATGATCTGGTCAAAATGTCACATAAAGAGATAGCCAGATACCGTGGGGAATCCATATCCATGATTTTCCAGGATCCCGTAGGCTGCTTAAACCCTATTAAAACTATTTTCAGTCATCTTAAAGAAGTTCTGATCAAAAATGGAGATAAAAAAAATCTGAGAAGAAGAGCAAAGGAACAATTAAAATCTCTTCACATAAAATTATCCGGGAAACGACTTCGAGATTATCCCTTTCAGTTTTCAGGGGGAATGGCTCAACGTGTACAGATAGCAATGGCTATGGCAGGCGGGCCGGATATTCTAATTGCAGACGAACCGACGACAGCTCTGGATGTGACAATCCAGGCTCGTATATTAAACGAACTCAAACGGGTAAGCCGTAAAAGAAATCTGGCAGTTATTTTAGTGACTCATGATCTGGGTGTGGTAGCTGAAATCTGTGACAGGGTTGCTGTTATGTATCATGGGAGGATTGTTGAGATGGGGGATACGGAACAAGTCATCTCCTTTCCCCGCCATCCCTATACCCGGGCTCTTATGTCTATTATTCCTGTTATTGGTGATCAGTCCAGGAAGATGACACCCATTCCGGGGGAGTGTCTTCCTGCCGCTGTGGAAGTCCAGGGGTGTGATTTTGCAGACCGCTGTGACCGGGTCGATGAATACTGCAAAACAGTCAAACCTGTAACAGAAGAATATATCGGACACAATTACAGCTGTTTTCATCCTTATAAAGATATTCCGGTAGCTGCTTCTGATTTTCCGAGCGAAGCAGAAAGGTTTGTATCGAATAAAATACTTTTAGAAGTGAAAAACCTCTCCTGTATATTTGAAATACGCAGTGAATCGGGGGGAAAAGAAAAACTAGCTGCAGTGGATAATGTTTCCTTTCATTTATATGAAGGGGAAATTTTTGGCATTGTCGGTGAGTCGGGTTCGGGGAAATCCACACTGGCTAATGCTGTTATGGGAATGCTGAACCCTGTGGAGGGAAATGTTATTTTTAACGGCCAAAAATTGAATCGGGAAGGATGGAACTTAAAAGACTATGCCCGGCAGGTTCAATATGTGTTTCAGGATCCTCTTGGAGCTTTAGATCCCAGGATGGATATCCTTAAGCAGACAGCTGAACCTCTTTTAATACACGGTGTAAAATCTCAAAAAGAGAGACTCAGTCGAGCCCGGAATATGCTGAAACAGTGTGGTTTAAACGAATTACTTTTTCTACAGAAACCCTATGGTCTTTCAGGCGGTCAGCGGCAGCGGGCCGTACTTGCCAGGGCACTCGTCAACAATCCCCGGCTTCTCATTTGCGATGAACCGGTTTCGGCCATGGATGTTTCCGTGCAGGCGCAAATTCTGAACCTGCTGAAAAAGCTGGTAATAGAAAACAATGTGACCGTCCTTTTTATCAGCCATGACTTGAGTGTGGTACACGACATGTGCGACCGCGTGGCGGTGATGTATGCCGGACAGATTGTTGAAACAGGTACCATGAAAAAAATTTTTAATAATCCGGAACATCCCTATACAAAATTGCTGATTGATTCGATTCCTAAAATTAATTTTAACCGAAAAGAACGTCCTAACCGGGCTATACAAGGAGAGTATCATGCTGTTACCTGTAATGCTCTTTAAGAAAATCTACTGCTTTCTTATTGCCCATTCCTACTTTGTTGTTAAAATTCTGCGGGCAGTAATTACGACATTCATAATACTTGTCTTAAGTTTTTTTATGGTTAGAGCGTCAGGTAACCCTGCGGAAATTTATTTGGGAGATAATGCAACGCCCAAAATGGTTGAATATTTTAATAAAAAATGGGGATTGGATGAACCTCTGTATGTTCAGTTTCTTACCTATTTTTCAAGTGTAATAAGTGGAGATATGGGTGATTCACTAATTAAAAACCGGCCGGTCAGTGAGATAATCACCGAACGTATTCCTGCCACTTTATCGTTGATGGTACCTGCAGCGGCAATCTCCATGTTTCTGGGAATTATTCTCGGAATGATTGCGGCACTGCACCATAAAAAGATTACTGACGGAGGCATTCTATTAGCATCCATTATCGGTTTCAGTCTGCCGAACTTTTTCTTTGGAGTTATTCTTATCTATTTCTTTTCTGTAGTATTAGGTTTGCTGCCGAGCAGCGGAAATGATTCTTTCCGCCATTATATTATGCCGCTAATTGCCATCATTACAGCAGATGTGGCTGTCTTTACCCGTTTTACCCGGGCCGCTCTTATTGATATTTTTGAAAAACACTATATTACCAATTTCCGGGCACTGGGGATTAAAGAAAAGAGAATTCTTTTTCTGCAGGCCCTTCCCAATGCTTCCATTGCCCTGTTAACGATTTCAGGTTTTTACATCGGTTCACTGGTAGCAGGCGCCATTGTCACGGAAACAATATTTTCCTGGCCCGGGCTGGGATCATTGTTAATTGCTTCAGTTAAAGCCCGGGATATGCCTCTGGTTCAGGGACTTATTCTACTATTCGGCATTTCCATTGTTGCAGCAAATCTGATAATAGATTTCCTCTACGGAGTTATTGATCCGCGGATTAGAAAGAGGGCTTCCTGATGATTTTCTTAAAAAAATACCCTCTTCTTTTTCTTCTAGCTCTTGGTGTTTTGGTCCTTTTTACTGTCGTTGCTTTTCTTCCCACTCCCCACGACTACAACCATCAGGATCTTTTGAAACGGTTCGTTCCGCCGTTTTTCAAAGATGGGTCTGATTTTCTTTACCCTTTGGGAACAGATCATCTGGGGAGGGATATGCTCAGCCGCATTATGGCCGGTATTAAAATCAGTTATTTCATTGCCCTATCCGGAACATTTGTGGGCGCTGTAATTGGAACACTACTGGGTTTTACAGCTGTCCGGTTCAGGGGGATAGTTGATGAAATTATTATGGGGATGGTCGATACTCAGGCCTCCCTGCCATTTATTATTATTGCCATTGCCCTTCTTTCTGTTATAGAAAGTTCATTTCTGGTTATTGTTGTTTTACTGGGTGTGGCAGGCTGGGAAAAATATGCCCGGTTGACACGGGGACTGTCTCTCTCTGCTGTTACTCATGGATATGCACGAGCTGTCAGTTCCTTAGGAGCTTCACAGGGAAGAATACTTTTTATTCATATTCTACCCAACATCTCCAGTGCTCTGATAGTCAATATGACGTTAAATTTTCCGGGAACCATGATTGCTGAAAGTTCGTTAAGCTTTCTGGGACTGGGGATTCAGCCGCCTCTGGTCAGTCTGGGACGGCTTTTAGGGGAAGGACGGGTTTACCTGCTTACCGCCTGGTGGGTTACGGTATTTCCCGGCATTGTTATATTTATTTCTACTCTCGCCATGACCATTATCGGCGATTGGGTACGCGACCGTATCGGTACAGAATAGGAGTTTTAAATGAAAGTTATTGTTTTTGGATTTGACGGACTCAGACCGGATTGTGTTACTCCCGAAATAACACCGCGGCTTCATAAATTTCTTGAAGAAAATATATGCTGCACAAACAACAGGTCTGTGTATCCGACAGAAACCTATGTTAACCATCCGAGTATATTTACAGGATTTCTTCCGGAACGACACGGTCTGGTGGCCAACGCATTCTTTGATACAGGGGTGTCTAAAAAAGATTTCTTTCTGGGAAGTTTGGTTGACCGGATTGAACATGCCGAAAGGGAAACCCGGGGCGGTCTGTTTCAGGTTCCCTCGCTGACTGAAATAGCTGCCGGTCATGGACTCAAGTGTGTTTCTCTTAGTTCAAACACTGCCGGCAGTACCCGGCTTATTGCTCATAAAACAGCTCAAAAAGGAGGAATAAACTTATCAGTAAACGGTATCAAACATGCCCTTCCGGAGGATATTCGGGAAGAGTTTGGAATTGATCCGGAAGCCGGCACACTAATTAAACCGGACTTAAAGGGCCTGAGAAAAACAAACGAAATTTTTCATTTTCTGACTAAAAAAGAAGGCCTTTCTGATTTAAGTATTATCTGGTACGGTGAACCGGATAACAGTTTTCATACCTACGGTATAGGAGCTGATGAAAGCCGACAGGCCATAACCGAAGCGGATAGGTGTTTTGGGGAGATAATTGACATGTATGCAGATGGCCGGGACGAAATCCAGGTAGTTGTAGCCTCGGACCATGGACATATAACAGTAAAAGAACATTTTGACCTGACTGAAGCACTTGTTAAGTCCGGTTTCCGTAAAGGGAAAACCCTGGTTGATCCGGATGCTGACTTTGTACTCCTGTGGGGTTACAGCGGCAACATCTATGTCCTAAACCGGGAGCTGATTCCGGACATTGCCGCCGCCTTAATGGAAATACCTCAGGTGGGAATGGTTTTTACAAGGGATCGGAACGGTGTTAACGGAATCGTCGAAGGAACTTTTTCTTCCCGTCTGGTCGGAGGCGACAGTAACCGGGCCGGGGATATCCGGTTTATTCTACGCCACACCAATGAAAAAGATAATAACGGTTATGACGGCACCTGTATCTGTAACCCTTTCATACCTGTAGGAGGAAGTATTCACGGCGGCCTCCATCCTTCAGAAGTAAACAGTGTACTCGGTTGGAGCGGTTCCTGTTTTAAAAAGAATACAATCATAGATAGTGTTACCGGCGTTATTGACATTACACCAACTATATTAAAACTGCTTGGAATTAAACCGAAAATTCTGCCTCAGGGACGGGTTTTAAATGAATTATTTAAAGACAGTACTGAAAATCCTCCTGATGCTGAAAGACAAACATTTACCGCGGGCAGGGGAGAGTTTTCCCAAAAGCTGGAAATTGATTATATTGGCGACATCCCTTATATTCACCGGGGGGGACGTGTTTAAACTATTATTTGTAAGATATTAAGAAAGACTTTATGTTCAGAGGTCAGGGGATAATGAAAACTTGATAAAAAAGTCTTGACTTAAAACCTTGAATAGATATCATTAATACTAAGATGAGTGATTACCTAGACCCTAATAATGAAGAATTGCTGAAAGATTTTTTTATGGAAGCCGAACTCCAGGTTGAGACCTTTGAGCAGAATATTCTTGCCCTTGAGAATGAACCTCTTAATAAAGAGGCTGTTGACGAGATTTTCAGAGCTGCCCAGACCTTAAAGGGTGCCGCGGGAACTGTACAGATGGATGAGCTGTCACATTTTACTCATCTATGTGAAGATACCCTCGATGAGATACGCTCCGGCAAGGTTGAAGTTACGGCAGAAGTTGTTGATATCATCCTTGAGGCGATTGATATCATTAAAGCAATGCTGGAAGCACGCGCTGACGGGAATGTCTATCAGGAAGATATAAGTGAAGTTTCAGGCAAGCTTGAGAATTTCATCGGCGGCAATGAGGCTGCACCGAATAAACCGGCGGATAAGAACAAGACCGAAACAGCATATGTAGAAACTGGACCTTCGGAATATGACATTCTTGAAATGAATGAAAAGTGCGGTGAGAATGAGCGAATTGCGGTTGTACATATAGTATTTAATGAAGACAATCCAATGAATACTGTAGGCGGAGTACAGGTTTATGCAGCTCTGAAAAAAAGCGGCACAGTTATAAGTTCAACTCCTGATTTTGATGAACTTTATAAAGATGTTTTTCATCCTGAAGCGGATTTTTATATTGCAACCGAACTTAATCCTGAAGATATTGAAAAAACAATTCAGATTCCCGATGTAATACTAAGTTCCAGGATAAAACTACTTGAAGAAGAGGATGTAGAAAATCTACAGGATGATAGAGCGCCGGCTGAAGCAGCATATACAAAAGGGCCGGAGACTCCGGCGGGCAGTCCTGTCGTTGAGTCGCAGCCAGGGGATAAGTCTGAACAAAGGGACGATAGTAAGCCGCCTGAACAGAAAGCCAGGCGTTCGCAAAAAAGCAGCGGTTCTATTCTTCGGGTTGATTCCAGGAGAATTGATAATCTGCTTAATCTGGTTTCAGAAACGGTAATTACCAAAGCTTCATTTAATCAGATAAGCAGTAGTTTTTAGGACAACCTTATTGAGCTGCAAGCGAATCAGAATGCTTACAGAGACAAACTTAAAGAACTTTTTGACAGGCTTCCGGAATATATGCAGAGAATACAGAGCGGTACGGAGTTAAAGGACGTCAAAGCAGATATAAATGAACGTTACAGCAGTCTGTTCTCAGTGTTTGAAGTAATTGAAGGTAATCTGAAAACTACCATTGCAAAATTCCAGAATACATCACAGAGCCTTGCACGTACAACCAGCGAACTGCAGGAGGG
>DMKD01000429.1:0-3311 GCA_003454605.1 Spirochaeta sp.
AAGCAGGCAGCAAGTCTACGACTTCTTCTTGAAAGCGACGGTATTCTGCCTGCAGGTACAGCCGGGCTCTTTGTCAGTCCTATGCAGCGGGCGCTGGAAACCGCAGGTATACTGTTCGGAACCAATTCGGACACTAGCCTGAATTCCGGTTATGCTGTTATTGATGAGTTTGCCGAGATAGATTTCGGTGATTGGGATGGCATGAGCTGGAAGGAGATAAACGGACAGGCAGAAGCTGTTTATAAGCAGTGGCTTGATGATCCTGTTAATCTCGCCCCGCCGGGCGGCGAGACTCTTGTCGAATTTAACAGAAGGGTGGACTGTGGACTGAATCGAGTTTTTCAAGCGGTGGGTGACGATCCGAGCGGTGATTGTCAAGCACCTGTGGTTATCGTAGCCCACGGCGGGGTGATTCGTTCCATCATCTGCATCCTTCTGGGGCTTGAGCCTGGAAAGCATCTTTCATTCAGAATCGACTGCGCCTCATACAGTATGCTCAGCACCTATAATACTCTCGACGGAAAACGCGGAGCAGTACTCAGCTCGCTGAACAAAAAATAACCCCCGAAAGTTGATGCTGCGGTGGGGGCTTATGCCGGCGGTCTGTTATTCCGGCAGGTTATCAACCGCAGCGCGTTCAATGGCAAGACCTGCGTGATAGCGTTCAAAGAATTTCAGAAAACCATTTGAATCTTCAGCATCCGGCTTCACAGCCTTTGCCGTATCAGATCCTAATATGCTGTCGAGGTAGTCGGGAAGCGTTACCGAACGATCTTCGCGGGCAGTAAAAGCGGCAAGCAGGGCAATGCCCCATGCTCCGCCTTCGCCGGCGGTCGAAAGCACTGAGACAGGAGTGTTTGTCGCTGCTGCCATTATTCGTTCTCCTACACCCTCGGTCTTAAAGAAACCACCGTGACCCTTTAATACATCAACAGAAACTTTTTCCTGATCAAAGAGGATGTTAAGCCCTGTTCGCAGTGCACAGAGTGAGGTAAACAGCTGGGCACGGATTATGTTTGCCGGAGTGAACTTATCGCCTGAGCGGCGGACAAACAGGGGCCGTCCCTCGGTGAAACCGGTCATGTGCTCGCCGGAGTGATACCCGTAGGCAAGAAGACCACCGCAATCGGGGTCGCCGGTCAGCGCAAGTTTCATCATCCTGTCGTAGAGCTCGTCGGTGCTGATTTCAGCTCCTAGTTCCTTTGCAGCTGCACCGAAAAGTTCAATCCAGGCAGAGTATTCCGTGCTGCAGTTATTCGAATGAGCCATAGCTACAAGGCTGCCGTCCGGGGTCGTGAACAGATCTATTTCATGATGAGCTTTTGACAGCTCCTTTTCGACTACTATCATGGCGAAAACCGAGGTGCCCGCCGAAACATTCCCTGTCCGCAGCCGAACGCTGTTTGTGGCAACCATGCCGGTCCCGGCATCACCTTCAGGCGGGCAGAGCTGAATGCCCGGCTTTAAATCTCCTGAAGGATCAAGCAGCCGTGCTCCAGCTTCGGTGAGGCTGCCGCCGGACTCTCCTGCGGGTCGAACCTCCGGAAGTATATCGTTTAGCTTCCAGTTAATCCCCCGGTCTGCTGTCTGCTTGTCGAAGGTTTCAATCATTGATTTATAATAGTTCTTTTCGGCAGTATCAACAGGGAACATTCCTGATGCGTCATTTGTTCCCAGGCAGTTTGTTCCGGTTAATTGAAGATGCATCCATCCGGCGAGGGTATTGATTTTTGCGATTCTGCCGATGTGTTCCTCTTTATTAAGGATTGCCTGATAGAGATGAGCGATACTCCAGCGCTGAGGGATCGGATAATTAAAAAGTTCAGTAAGTGCATTTGATGCTTCGGAGGTTATATTGTTTCTCCATGTACGAAAGGGAACAAGGAGGTTGTCGTTTTTGTCAAAGGCGAGGTAGCCGTGCATCATTGGCCTGATGCCGATTGCTTTAAAAGTGGTCAAAGTGATTCCATATTCCTGCTCAACGGATTTCTTCAAATCTGCATAACAGGCACGTATCCCTTCGCTTACTTTTTTGAGGGGATAGGTCCATATCCCGTCGATTTGTGAGTTTTCCCAGTTGAACCCTCCTGAAGCAAGGGGTGTGCTGTCCGGGGATATGAGTACCGCCTTTATTCTTGTCGAACCCAGCTCAATACCGAGGATTGCTTCTCCCCTGATTATCTCTTCCTTTCTATCCATCTATGACTCCATCATGTCAAAATTGCGTTATCGATAACGCATTGTAATATCATGATGACTGTCTGTCAAATTTTATTTGACATCACTGTAGAACCATAATAGAATTGCGTTAACGATAACGCATGCAGTATATATAAACGAGGTAATATGGCGACAATTAAAGATATTGCAGATGCAGCCGGGATATCGATAGGCACTGTAGACAGAATTATTCATAAACGGGGACGCTACTCGGAAAGAACAGCAGAGAAGGTCCGCGGTATAATGGAAGAATTGAATTACTCGCCGAATATTCATGCCCGCGGGTTGAAGAAGACAAAAACCTACTCCTTTGCCGCGGTGCTCCCGGAGGATCAACAGGATGCCGGCTACTGGAAGATGGTTTCAGCCGGAATTAGCAGGGCTTCGGCCGAACTTACTTCTTTTTGTGGTGAGGTGCTTGTTTTTAATTTTGATCGGTATTCAGAAAAGTCCTGTTTGAGAGCACTTCATGCAGCGCTTTCTTCAGGATCTGACGGGTTGCTGATTGCGCCCGTACTGCCAGAAATTATGCAGCCGCTTCTTGAGCAAACCGAAATTCCCTTTTTGTTCATTGACACTGATATTCCGCAGATGAAAAAGTGTATTTCATTTATCGGGCAGGATTCGTATCAGAGCGGTATGCTTTCCGGGAAGCTTATGGCTATGCTTCTTTTTAACGGAATGAAAGCCGGGAAGAGCGATTATGTGATGATTGCAGAACCTGCAGGAAGCAACTTCCATATCAAAGGCAGAATTGACGGTTTCCGTTCTTTTTTTGATGCACATCTCTCTGATCTCAGGTTAAAGCAGATCAGCATCGGAACTGATGACGAGGTGAAATTTCATGCTGTTCTTGAAGAGTTTTTCAGCTCTGAAGGATCCCGCCCTGTCGGTATCTTCGCTGCGAATTCATCGGTCTATTATCTTGCTTCCTTTCTTAAAAAAAAAGGAGCCCTGTATTCCGGGATACCTCTTATCGGCTACGATCTTATTCAAGGACAGGAGTGTCTGGTAGAGGATGAAACAATCAATTTCATTCTAACTCAGCAGCCGGAGGAGCAGGCGCATAGAGGGATAATGATGCTGTATGA
>DMKD01000429.1:3386-5984 GCA_003454605.1 Spirochaeta sp.
GAGGAATGATAAAATTACTTCCATGTAATTTTATCATTATGAAATTTGAAACATAGTTTCAAATTTCACCTCACTGACCTGCCTTCCGTGGCAGGAAGTTTTTAATAGGAGTATAAAATGAAAATTTATAATGATATGAAAATCTGGATGATCTCAGGAAGTCAGCATCTTTATGGAGAAGAAACACTGGCCCAGGTAAGATTTCATACAAAGGAAATCGCAGAATATTTAAACGGCAGCAAACTGATACCGGCTGCTGTAGAATACAAGGGGATAGTTACCACTCCTGCAGAAGTCACAGATTTCTGTGTGAAAGCTAGTGCTGATGAAAGCTGCGGAGGTGTGATCCTCTGGATGCATACTTTCTCCCCGTCAAAGATGTGGATTAACGGCCTTTCTGTTATGACAAAACCGATACTGCATCTTCACACCCAGTTTAACCGTGATATCCCCTGGGATGAAATTGATATGGATTTCATGAATCTCAATCAGTCAGCCCACGGAGGCCGTGAGCACGGTTATATTAACAGTCGGATGAAGATTGAGCGAAAAGTGGTAGTCGGGTACTGGAAGGATGAAGAAATTCACCACCGGATCGATGCTTGGGTGAGGGCCGCAGCGGCAGTGAAGGAGCTTACCGGGGCTAAAGTTGCCCGCTTTGGAGATAACATGCGTGATGTGGCTGTCACCGAAGGGGATAAGATCGCTGCCCAGATAGCATTCGGATATGATGTTTACGGCTATGGCCTTGCTGAACTTGCAGCAAAGGTCGACGCGGTAAATGAGAAACGGGTAGACAGTCTTGTTAAAGAGTATGAAACAGCCTATACGGTTGATTCGGCCCTGCTTGCCGGGGGTTCAGAACATGATGCCCTGCGCGAGGCAGCAAGGCTTGAAGCAGGATTGGAGGATTTTCTTACCGAAGGAGAATTTATTGCTTTTACCACGACCTTCGAGGATCTTGCCGGCCTTGCACAGCTTCCCGGACTTGCCTGTCAGCGGCTGATGGAGAAGGGCTGGGGTTTTGGTGCCGAGGGCGACTGGAAGACTGCAGTATTGGTAAGGGCAATGAAGGTGATGGGGCACGGAATGAGCGGCGGCATATCCTTCATGGAAGATTATACCTATCAGTTTGATCCTGAACGCCAGCTGGTTATGGGGTCGCACATGCTTGAGGTATGCCCGACAATTGCCGGCTCAGCTGATGTAAAGCTTGAGATTCATCCGCTTGGAATAGGCGGCAAGGATGATCCGGTGCGCATGGTATTCGATGTTCCGGCAGGTCCGTCGCTGAATGCATCACTGATAGACCTGGGCAGCCGGTTTCGTCTGATTATCAACGAAGTTGAAACCGTTGATGCAGGGCATGAGCTGCCGAAGCTGCCTGTAGCCCGGGCGCTCTGGATGCCGAAACCTGATCTTGCAACAGCTGCCGCCGCCTGGATTTATGCCGGAGGTGCGCATCACACCGGTTACAGCAAGGATGTTACAACCGAGATGCTTAGCGATTATGCTGAAATAAGCGGAATAGAAACCGTTATTATCGACAGTGATACAACTATCCGGGAATTGAAAAAAGAGCTTAGATGGAATGATCTTTATTTTACGATGAAGGCATTCTCGGGAGGGGTATAACCGGCCGCTTTTCACAAAGTAATATTTATTGCACTGCTCGGAACCTTGTAAAGATAAAGGATATCAGTTTTACTGTAGTATATGAATTTTCAAGCTAAATTACGAAAAGAATTTATGGTTTTTTCTGTAAAGCTAATTTTTGTTATTGTTTTTCTATTTGCAGCTGTAACAGTTATTGTAAATTTAGTGAACAATAATATGAATAAGAACCATAGTATAGAATTGGTAAACGAATCTTTTATAAATTTAACCGATAAAATTGCTATGCAAATAAGTTCACATAATTCTGATGATGAGTTTTTGCAGGCAATACAAGATAATCATGTCGGTAGAAAACTTGTTTCAAGCACTGATTATTCATTTTCCCGAACGATAAATGTGCGCTATAACTATGATATTTATGATTTAAATGCAGTTCCTGTTTATCAGGAATCTTATCATCTTTTACCACAATACAAAATATATTTAAATATAATCAAAGATCGGGTTATAAATAACTCCCCGATAAAGTTTATTTTGTATCCAAGCTTTAAGACNNCATACAGCGAGTTTAATTTATTACGGCGGTTTATACAAAGAGACAGAACTTATTGGTTTTGATATGTATTCAATAGATATAGGCGATCTGGTTTATGCTTTATTGCCCAATACCGGCGACTATGTTATTACAGATCGATTTGATAGTATTATTGCAACTAATAATTACAAAATTTTACAGAAAAGTCTTAATTTCAAATATTCGAAAAATTATACAATAGATGCTACCAATTATAATGTCACCAGAGTTGAAAAGGATTTTTATTCAATTTACTTTCTTGATAAAAATATCAGTCTAAGTAGATCGTATTTAATAGTGTTTTCTGTATTGTTTGTAATATTACTAGTTGTCGTAGCTTTCTCTAATAATATTATTAAAAAAATTGCAAAAGAAAATGCCCAGAGTTTTGAGTCCATTATTGCAGA
>DMKD01000176.1:0-19005 GCA_003454605.1 Spirochaeta sp.
CCAGTTAACTACCGCTTCGACATTTTTGCCTTTAAGTTTTGTAAGAACAGCGGTAAGGTCGGTTGCGGCCTTATCGTAACTTTCTTTAGCTGCAATTTCTATGCCGAATTCAGATGCATATTTCTCAAGCTGTCCAAGACCCGCATTACCGAATCCGGTATTCGCACCGAGGATTCCGATCCTGCTGATTCCCATTTTATTCATGGTGGAATAAATCCATTTTGCTACATAGCTGTCTTTCTGAGGTGTTTTAAAAACATAACTTGCAACCGGGTCAACAATCGCTTCTGCAGCTGCTGCGGAAATCAGCGGAGTTTTGTATGATTCGCAGAGGTCCTTAATCTGCATTGTTTCACCGCTGGTGCTGGGGCCGATGATTGCAACTACTTTATCTTCTTCGATAAGCTGTTTGGTGAATGAGATGGCTTTTTCGGGATTAGCTGCGGTATCTTTAATGATTAGTTCAATCATTCTGCCGTTAACTCCACCCGCAGCATTTATTTCCTCTACAACCATTTCAGCTGTCTTTGCTTCAGGAGCGCCTAAAAAAGATGCCCCTCCGGTAACTGCAAAAAGCGCGCCTACTTTAATTGCACCTTCTTCCTGACTTCCTCCGGCAAATAGTGCTGTAGTCATAATTGTCAGAATCAGTAATACTGTTAAAAAATTTTTCATTTTCTCCTCCGATAAGCTAATGAAATTTCTGATTAAGACTAATTAGTCTATAAAAAGACCACTTAGTCGGTTTTTAACCTTACAATGAATGAGTAATTGCGGTCAAGCTGATTTGAGAAAAATGTTATTATTCGTAGAAACACTTTCATGCTATAATAAGCAGTATGAGCGAAAATTATAAAGATGAATTAGTCGGTGTTTTTGGACATCCGGTGGCTGAAAATCCTACTATAATAATGCAGGAAGCAGCATTTGAGGCAAAGAATCTTAAATGGAGATACCTGACCATTGAAGTTATGCCTGAAGATCTTGAAACTGCCGTTGACGGAATAAGAGCAATGAATATGCGAGGCATGAACCTTACCATTCCTCATAAGGTTGAGGTTTTGAAATATCTGGACAGAATCATGCCCGATGCCGGGCTTATTGGAGCTGTAAATACAATCAGAAATGAAGACGGAATACTGATTGGTGAGAACACAGACGGCAAAGGATTCATGCGTTCACTCAGAGATGATGCCGGATTTGACTCTTCTGGAAAAGAATTTGTCATCCTGGGTGCCGGCGGGGCTGCCCGGGCAATAGGAGTGGAATTGGCAATCGCCGGGGCAGGCAGAATAACTGTTGTAAACAGGACTGAGTCACGGGGCGAGGAGTTGGCGCGGCTTATTAATGAAAAAACTGATGCCGAGGCAGTCTTTGTAAAATGGGAACCGGGCTTTAGTATTTCAGTTTCGACGGATGTACTTGTTAATGCAACCTCAATAGGGCTTTATCCTGATGTCGATGCCGAGCCTGATATTGATTACAGCTGTATTAAAGATAATATGATAGTCTGCGATGTGATCCCTAATCCTCCCTATACTCCTTTTTTAGAGCGGGCAGCTGAAGCCGGTGCAGTAACTCTAAACGGTCTGGGTATGCTGGTTTATCAGGGGGCCATCGGTTTTAAGATGTGGACTGGTGTTGATGCACCCGTGGAAGTTATGCATGATGCTCTTGCTGAAGTGTTCAAAGGATAGAGTTTCGGGTAGCCTGGATTGTTGTGTTCTATATCCTGTTTAAAACCTTAATTCAGGTTTTCTATTGAAAGATAGACCTTCTTATCGATGAAAACATCTACGATATCAGGATTGAATTGTGTCCCTTTCCCCTCATAAAGTTCCTTGAGAGCGCTCTCACGCGGCAGTGCTTCTCTGTAGGGACGGTTTGATGTCATCGCATCGAAAGCATCGGTTATCTGCACTATTCTTGTAGGTAGCTCAATACTATCTCCGGCTATCCCGTCCGGGTAGCCCAAGCCATCCCATCTTTCGTGATGGTGCCTGACTATATTGAGGCAGGGGGCAAAGAAATCGACCACCTTAAGGATATTCTCTCCGATTCCCGGATGATCTTCAAATTTCATTCTTTCATCAGGATCAAGACTTCCTGTTTTATGCAGGAGGTTAATAGGGATAGCGATTTTCCCGATATCGTGCAAAAGTGCACTGTACTCCAGACTTTCAATTGTCTGCTCCTTCATTCCCAGCAGGATTGCGGTTTCTCTTGATAAAACTCTTACCCGATTACAATGGCCGCGGGTATAAGGATCCTTTGCTTCTATTGTCTCAGCCAGAACCCTGACTGTTGAGAGGTTGGTTTCTTTAAGCATTTTGTAGGCGTTCATTAATTCGCCAGATCTCTCTTCAACCATCTTCTCAAGATTCTGCTGATATTCTCTGTTTTCTTTAGTAAGCCTGTCGTTTTCCAGCAGAATTTCCCTGTATCCCAGGGCTTTCTTGATGGTTTCAAGAAGACCGTCTTTGCGCACGGGTTTTGTTAAAAAATCGAAGGCTCCTGAACGCATAGCCTCCAGTCCTGTTTCAAGATCTGTCTGAGCGGTAAGCATTACAACGGGAACAAGGGGGAAGCCGGATTTGACCATAGGAAGTAATTGGAGACCGGTAATATCGGGCATTTTTATATCGAGAAGGATACAATCCGGATGGAATTTTCCATCCTTCAATATTTTTAGAGCATGATTTCCATTCTCCGCAACCTGAGCAATGTAGCCGGAGCTTTCGAGATGAATTCTAAGAACCTTCTGCATGGCTGGGTTGTCATCAATAACCATAATCCGTTGTGAGTCAATATTATGCATAAAGGCCCCTTTTCCGTCAGCGCTTCATTCCCGGTATCAGGAATGGTACTTTTTTCTTATAGTTTTTATAATTGGAAAAGATTCTTGGAAATATGATAATATCTTCGATTAATATCAGTAGGAAGTCAAGAACAATCAGATAAAGAGATATCAGAAGATACTCCCGGTTCAGAACTATAGTGTTCAGGGCTGCAAACAACAGTGCAAAAAAATAGAAACCGGGGTGTCTTACTATTCCGTAAGATCCGCCGGAATATACTTCTCTACTGCCGGCTGCTGCAAATTGGGATGCTAAATGTATTTCCACAAACAGCACGTAAACAAGACCAATGAACGACAGAGCTGCAAAAATAATCTTAACTGTAAGCACAGGCGGAGAAACCGAATGGAATGAGTATTCACTTGTAAGCAATATTGTTATCAGAATTATAGACAAATAGCCGATAATCGAAAGAGGGATTATCAGAATTCTCTTCTTAGAGATCTGTAGGATATCTGACAACAGAAGAGATATAAAACCGGCTGTTGAAAATATTATATAATCCATTTTCTGATATATAATGATATAATTTCTATCATTTAGTCCAGACATACAGAGGTAATTAGTTAAATGATTCTAACGTTTTCGTCCTTTATTCCGGCATTCAGTTTCATTTTATATATTGTTTTTGCAGTATTCGGTCTTTCCCAGATTCGAAAGGAACGTATTTTCTATTCTTTTATTCTATATATGTTTATGATGTCCCTTTGGAGCTTCGGCTCATTTATGATGCATGCCAATACCGGTATATATACTCCGTTGTTCTGGAACAGGTTCATGATGATGGGAATGCTAGGCGGGCCGATCACTATTTTTCATGCTTTACTTGATTTAACGGAAGTTAAAGCGAAGAGATACAATCTGCCGTTATACTTAGGCTACGCGATGTATGTGTTTCTGCTGTATCTGAATTTTTCAGGGCAGATTGTGCATGAAGCAGGGGTTGAGGGAGACCTTTTTTACTACAGTCTGGCAGACGGTGCAATACTGGCATACGCTCTCAGCTATTTTTACCTGATACTGGCTCTCATCCTCCTCATTAGGGAGATTCGCAAGACTAAAGATAAGACTCTTCAGCGAAAGTTGAGATTTCCAATCTTCGGAGTGATTATCCTGCTGCTGGGAGTTCTCACCAATCTGGATGAATCATTGGGGCGATATCCAATAGATCTGTTCGGAACAAACATAAATGCAATTTTTATATTTTTTGCCATTTATCAATATAAACTTGTTCATTATTCCACAGTCGTTCTAAAGACGATCCTCTATATTATCCTTGTCATTATCAGCGGTACAGTTTTTTACGGAATATTCTGGCTATTTTCCAGCCGTGATATGACAATCCCCGTCAATTATACCTTCGCCATCTCACTGCTGCTCGGGGCTGTGGCTGCAGTGATTTTCCAGCCTCTGAGAAAGGGGACTTTTTCGCTGATTGAAATTTTATATTTGGGAAACAGACTCGGGGCCTATCATAGTCTGAGAGAGTTTTCCAACAGCATGACGTCTATTGTTGATCTCTATGAATTAGGAAAGATTACAACGGGAAAGATTGTCGACACCTATCATCTCGACTGGGCGGCAATGCTTGTTATTGATTATTCGACCAGAAATTACAGTCTGATTGGATGGAAGGGTTTAAACAGAACCCTTGATGCAATGGACGGGGTTGTTCTGGATAAAGATTCAAGTCTGATAGATCTCCTTTTTACAGAAAATGGTCAGCTGGTAGAAACAGTAGATAATTCCAGGGTTTTTATCAATATATCAGGCGAGGAAGTTGAACTCAGCCCTACGCTGGTGTTGCCGCTGAGCTTCAAGGACAGAGTAAACGGCTGCATAATACTCGGTAAGAGTGAAGAACGGAATTATTATAATCAGTTCGATATTGAGACACTTGAAATACTGAAGGGACATTGTTCAATAACCCTTGAAAACGCCATATCCTTTGAGAGGCTCAAAAATCAGCAGCACAGACTTCAGGAGCTGAATACCGAACTCACGGTTAGCAGGAATAAACTCGAGGCGTTTTTCGACGGTATAACGACCCCGATTTCCATCCAGGATATCAACTATAATATTGTGATGGTTAATTATGCCGCAACGAAATATTTTCATACAGCATATGACAGACTGATTGGTAAAAAGTGTTACAGTGTTTTCTTTGATAATGATAAACCCTGTGAAAAATGCAGCGCTCAGGATTGCTTGCATACCCAGCTCCCTTTCACGATTGAACAGGAAAAACAGTCGAGCGGAATGATTTTCGATATTCACTTCTATCCAATATCTGTGCCATCCACAGAAGATAAAATGTTTCTTGAGTTTTTTCTGGATATTACCCAGCAGAAAAAGCTTCAGGCAGAATTAATACAATCTGAAAAACTGGCCGGCATCGGAACCCTTGCTTCGGGAATCGCTCATGAAATAAATAATCCACTCGGCGGGATTCTGGGTACAGCAGAGATTATGCTGGAGCAGTTAGAGCCAGATTCTCAACTTCATGAGTACACTTCCGATATAATCAAATACTCTGAAAATGCAGCTGAAGTTATCAAAGAACTTACGTCATATTCCAGAAAGGAAGACGGGGGAACTGAGTTGGCCGATATCGGTATCATTCTTAAGAATTCACTCAAGTTGGCAATGAGGGGGATGGATTTTTCTGAGATCACGGTTGAACAGGAAATTGAAGATATACCCAGAATTGAGCTGAACAGCAACGGACTTCAACAGGTTTTTCTTAATCTTATAGTTAATGCAGTACAGTCAATGCCTTCCGGTGGTCTTCTCAGTCTAAGATGTCAAAAAACTGAATGGAACGCGATTATAACAATATCAGATACGGGAATCGGTATAGAAAAAAACCATCTGGAAGATGTTTTCGATCCGTTTTTTACGACAAAGAATCCGGGGCAGGGGACCGGCCTGGGATTGAGCATATCTCATAAGATCCTTCTGGAAATGGGTGGCCGGATAAGTATTAAGAGTAAGATTGGTCAGGGGACTGAAATCAGTGTGGAACTACCGATTACTGCAGAGGATAGATGGAGAATACGTTTTGTTCAGGTTCGGACAGATTCTCAGAAGGAAGATGTCTTCTATTTGCAGCGTAAAATACTCGTTGGAGAGAAAGGTTACAGGGAAGAATCAATCGGTCGCGAGGCTGATGAACAGGCTTTTCACTTTCTTGCGTATAAAGGGCTAATGCCGGTTGGTACGGTGTCCTGTCTGACGGATCATAATGGTGTTGTGCTTCCGATTGCCGAGCATGTTGAGAATGCCGAACTGGTTGAGAGCAGGAGATGCGCCGAAATTGACCGCTTGGCGGTACTTGTGGAAGAAAGAGGAAGTATAATTCCGCTTGGATTGATGACTTTGGCATATCTCCATGCAAAAACCAGGGGAACTCAGAGGCTATTTCTCGATGTCTTTTCCGATGAAAAGAAGCAGACTGCGATGTACGGAAAGCTTGGATTTCAGAAAATTGGAAGCTATTCAGACCCCCTTAAAGTGGATGTTATGATGCTAGACCATCGAACTAATTATGAAACAAAGCAGCAGAGAATGGAGCATTTTGTAAAACCTTTTATCAACAGATTGATACCGAGAATTGAGTTTGATAAAGAAGAAGAGAAGAAAATCCTTGCAGTGGCGGATGCTTTAACCTCAGCTTCTTAAGCATTGCAGTAGATAAAAAATACGTTTGCCACCTGATTCACGCAGTCCCTGCGCCGTCCCTTCGGTCCGACCGGGGCTGCTTACTTCGAAGCATAAACCAGGGTTACGCAGTGTCGATCTTTACCATGTTGGCAGCTTTGCTTGTCAAAAGCGGGATTCCCGTTGTGTAGACCACCTTGTCTCCGGGTTTGATATAGCCTA
Source organism: Spirochaeta sp. (assembly GCA_003454605.1). GTDB lineage: Bacteria > Spirochaetota > Spirochaetia > UBA9216 > UBA9216 > Thalassospirochaeta. The sequence goes on from DMKD01000176.1 coordinate 6,741, forward strand.
GAGCGAGAGCGGTCTTTTTTGCCCGCTTGAGGGTAGAGTCGGTATCGTTTACCTCTTCAATCAGTTCACCCTGAACACCCCATACAATGTTTAGCTCCCTGATTGTCTTTTCCTCCTCCGAGAAGGCAATAATCGGAATATCCGGTCGGAATTTTGACAGGAGTTTAGCCGTTATTCCTGACTTCGTGATTGTGATGATAGCCTTGGCTCCTGCTTCCTGGGCCATAATGCAGGCGGAATGGCAGATATTCTCCGCATCGGTTATATTTAAACCTCCAGACCTGATTTTCACAAATTCACTCGAAAGAGCGTGTTTTTCAGAGGCTCTTATAATCTGCTGCATTATTCTTACTGCATTCAGAGGATATTTCCCGACTGAGGTTTCTCCGCTGAGCATCACCGCGTCGGTTCCGTCAAAAACGGCATTTGCAACATCGCTTGATTCTGCCCTCGTCGGTCTGGGGTTTGTTATCATTGACTCGAGCATCTGGGTGGCCGTTATTACCGGTTTATTTGCTTCGACACATTTATGGATGATCATTTTTTGCAGAACAGGGACATCCTGAGGCGGCATTTCAACCCCTAGATCGCCCCTTGCGACCATAATCATATCGGTTTCTTTGATGATTGCGTCAATATCATCTATTGCTTCGGGCTTTTCTATTTTTGCTATAATCGGAAGAGATTTTCCTCTCTCTTTCATCAGCCACCTGAGTTCCCTGATATCGTCTCGACTTCGGACAAAAGACAGGGCTATAAAATCAATATCCTGAGTGACAATGAAATCAAGATCCTTACGATCCTTGTCGGTGATCGCCGAGACGCTGATGTCTACATTCGGTAGATTCATGCCCTTCCGGGATTTTACGAGGCCGCCGTCAATAACCTCACAGATTACATCTGCTCCGGCGCTTTCCCGGACAATTACCTGAAGCAGACCATCGTCCATCAGAATTCGGTTGCCCGGTTTGACATCGGCGGCTAGTTGGGAGTATTCGGTTGGAACCATTTTATACTTGCCTGTGTACGCCTCAGGCATAGTCGATATTACTATTGTTTCACCCGAGACAATCTCAACGGGCTTCTCCATAATGCCGAGCCTTATCTTTGGACCGCAGAGATCGGCTAGGATGGCGATGGGTATGTCGGATTTCTTCGATGCGTCTCTGAGCATCTGGATATTCTCCGCGTGCTCTTCGTGGCTGGCGTGGCTGAAGTTAAGCCGGGCAACATTCATTCCTTCATTGAGCAGGTCGTTCAGTATCGCAGGATTTCTTATTGCCGGGCCGAGTGTTCCAATAATCTTAGTCTTTGCGAAATCAGTTTGTCTTTTCATTATATGTATATTTTACCTGATCAGAGAGCAGAATGCAAAGTAAAACTTATAAAACCCTGGTGAGAGGATTAACTGTAAAGAAACTCTTTTGTTTTTATTATTCTGAAAAGAGTGAGATTGACCGGTACATCCACTGAATATTCTTCAGCAAGTTCGATAAGCCGTCCGCTGAATGCTTCCACCTCGGTTTTCCGTCTCGCCTCAATATCCTGCAGCATTGAAGTCTTGTTGTCCGGTCCAAGGCTGCGCAGGATGGGGTACCAGTTTTCAATATCATCATCCCTGAGATCAACACCTGCTGCTTTTGCAACATTGATGGTCTCCTGCATGGCCGATTCCATCAGCAGCTGCGTATTGCGGTCGGTATGAAACACACCGTAACTGGCACCTGTTACTGCCGACACCTGATTTACGCCAATGTTGATCATCCATTTCCACCATAGCGAGCGCTCAATATCATCTGGGGTTTCATAGACCATGCCGCAGGATTCGAAGAAAGCTGAAATCTCAGCCAGACCGTCGTTATTTTTTTTCGTATCGGAATGTCCTATGAGGAGTTTGCCCGAAACAGTATAGTCCAGTTTCCTGTCTACCTTCACCGCATCCATCCCAACTGCAACTGTAGGTATGATCCTTGCCTGAGGGAAATGCTGTGCGAGAAAGTTTTCACTGCTTATTCCGTTGAGAACCGATAGAATAATTGTTTTCTCAGATACGGCGCTGGTGATGAGGGGGACAATGTCTTCAAGGTGGTGATTTTTCACGGCTATTAAGATCAAATCCGGTTTTCGTGCCCCTCGGGTTAGAAGATTTTCTCTGCTTTCAACGTGGAAGTCTTCATTTTTCCCATTAATTGTGAATTTGCCGTTCTTTATATGTTGATAGCGTTCTCCGTCGGTGAGGAAGTAGCAGTTTGAGCCGAGCTTTGTTTTCATCATCTCTGCGTAGAGTAGACCTAATGCACCTGCACCGATAATTGCTGCTGATTTTATTTCATTCATAAAGTATTATTCTCACTTCAGTAGGGTCAAATATTTGTGATACTCATCTGCCGCTCTCAGGCGGTAGTAATTTTAGGCATTCTGATACGCTGGAGGAAGTATGGGATCAGATAAACTACACCCCCGGCCGGGTACAGCCAATATGACTGGTTACCGACAAATCCAAGCAGATCTCCGACGGCAAAGGGGTTGAAGAACAGCAGTGCAGCGAGCAGAAAGAATGGAATTTCATACCATTTGTTTTTTGTCAGAAACCAGCCCTGAACAGCATTCGTGAATGCAAAGGCGCCGAAGACAGCCATCGCAAAGATGAACAGCCCCTGCAAGCCGTTATTCACTCCATGCATAACAAGCTGAGGATTAAAAACGAACATGAACGGTATGACGGCCGTTCTAAGGTCGTAGATGAAACCCTGAATACCGGTTTGTATAGGGTCTGAATCGGCAATGGCTGCGGCTGTATATGCCGCGAGCCCCACTGGTGGTGTATCATCGGCCAATATTCCGAAGTAGAAGCAGAACAGGTGGGCTGCTATCGCTGGAATAACAAGGTTCATATTTCCGCCGAGCTGAAGGATTACCGGTACGGTAATCGATGCCATAACGATGTAGGTTGCAGTCGTAGGCAGGCCCATTCCTATTATCAGGCTGGCTACCCCGGTTATTATCAGCAGCAGGTAGATGTTTCCCATACTCAGGATTTCGACTATCTGCACAATCATGCTGCCGATTCCCATATTTACAACACCTACGACGATTCCGGCGGTTGCCGTTGCAAGAGCAACTGTAAGCATATTTCTCGAGCCGGATATCATGCCGCGGCCGAAGGTGAGTACAGAATATTTCACACCTTCCTTAATGCTTTCACCAAAGCTTTTCTTTTCCTGAATCAGGTCAAAAATCTTTCTGAGCAGCATCACGGCAAAAAGAATCACTATTGCATTGAAGGCCGAAAGTTTAGGGCTGTGGCGCATCACCATCAGCTCATAAATCAGAACTGCCAGTGGAATAAGATTGTGAAATCCTTTTTTGAATACTTCCCAGAAATTGGGGATCTCCTCCTTGGGCAGCCCCTTCATTCCGAGCTTTGACGCCTCCAGATGAGTAATATAAAAAAGCGCGAAATAGGATACGAATGCAGGAATTGCAGCAGCCTTGATTACGTCCATATAACCTATTCCTAGATATTCAGCCATTATGAAGGCTGCAGCGCCCATGATCGGCGGCATCAGCTGGCCGTTAGTGCTCGCTGCAACCTCAGTTGCCGCAGCAGTTTTTGCAGGATAACCAACCTTTTTCATCAGCGGAATTGTGAAGGTTCCGGTTGTAACGACATTGGCGATACTTGAACCCGAAACAAGGCCGGTGAGTCCCGAGGAAACAACTGATGCCTTTGCAGGGCCTCCTTTAAATCGCCCTAGAAGGGATATTGCCAGATCGTTGAAGAAATACCCTGCACCCGTTTTTTCCAGCAGAGCGCCGAGGAGCACAAAAAGGAATACTGTATTTGCGGATACATCAAGCGGGATGCCGTAAATGCCCTCGGTTGATAGTATTATCTGTCCGAGATATTTATTAAGTGATACTCCACGGTATGCGAGAAATCCAGGCATATATGGCCCCAGGAAAGCGTAGATAGAAAATACAACTGCAATAATTCCAAGTGGAAGCCCAATGGAGCGCCTTGATGCCTCAAGGACGAGAATAATAGTTATTATTCCCATAATAATATCCTGAGTGATTGGACGGCCTGCACGGGAGGCGATATTTTCCCAGTCAAAAACTATATACAGGACTGCCAGAACTGCAGCAAGAGCAAGTATAATATCAAGCACCGGAATATAATCGGTCGAGTGCATCAACTTCAGCTTTCGCTCTTTTTTTGACATTGGGATGCTTACAAAGACCAGAGCGGCAGCAAAAGCCAGATGAATGGCCCTGATCTTTACACTGTCGAGAATCAAAAAACGGGGGAGGGCCAGCTGAAAGAACGCCCAGGATATAGCAATGAACGGAATAAGAAATCTGTCGAACTTCCTGCTGTTTCTGATCTGTCCTGTTTCTTCTTTCAGCAGCATCTCGGCAGCATTGCTTTCTTTCAAATGTTTATTATTTTTTTCAGTCAAATTATAATCCTTAAGATGTTTTAAGAGGTTATCCGGCCGCATATCAAGACAACTATGCGGCTGGATAACCTCTGCAGAGATCCGGAAATAAACTTTCGGATCTCTGCAAGAGTGAAATTTAAATTATTTGATCAATTCAGAGTTGATATACTGAACAAGTCCAGCTTCTTCGTAGTACTTGAGGGCGCCCGGATGAATCGGGGCTGAAAGGCCTTTCAGCATGCTTTCTTTAGTAAGCACCTGGTAGGCAGGATGCAGTTTCTTGAAATCATCAAAATTGTCAAAAACCTCTTTCGTCATTGCGTATACGACGTCGTCTGAAACAGATGCATTAGTAACGAATGTAGCTTTGACACCTACTGACGGGATATCAGCAGTGTTTTCTGACATCGGATATTCTTTTACAGGTATCAGTGATTTTGCATAGTAGGGATACTTGCTTGTCATATTATCTGCAACCGTTCCGTCGATGGGAACAATCATTACTTTTACGCGTCCGGCTGTAGCCTCTTTGATATTTCCATTAGGATGACCTACTGTGTAGAAGAATGCGTCAATTCTTTCATCGTTAAGAAGACCGGGGGCTTCAACTGCCTTAACACCTTCGGCCTGAATATCAGCATCAGTCAGACCTGCAGCAGCGAGAACATCCTTCGAGTTCTGAAGCTGACCTGAGCCCGGATTGCCTATATTTACTCTTTTACCCTTGAGATCTGCAACCGAGTTAATTCCGCTGTTCATTGAGGCTATAAGGGTTATTGATTCAGGATGGATGGAAAATACTGCTCTCAGATCTTTCTGCGGACCTGCATCGGCCCATTCGGCTGTTCCGTTAACTGCCTGGAACTGTCTGTCTGACTGAGCTACACCGAAGTCGAGATCTCCGGAAAGAACGGCATTGATGTTATATACTGAACCGCCTGTTGATTCTACAGTTGCCTTGATTCCATATTCATCATATTTTGCATTAATCATACGGCTGATAGCGCCGCCTGTCGGGTAATATACTCCGGTTACTCCACCGGTTCCGATTGTCACGAATGTGTTTTCTGCCTGACCGCCTGCGAATACTGCAAGGGGAGCAAGTAGTAGAGCGACTAATGCAATAATTATTGTCTTTCTTCTCATCTATTATCTCCTTTACTATATATATGTTTACTACATGATACCAAAACTCAGACAATAGTGCAAGGAAAGTAATTTTTCAGATTTTTTTGGGTCGTTAGACTGTTTGTATTACATTGCTGTACAAACAATTATATATAAAACTTGACAAATTCCCTTATGAGGTGTTAAATATAGTTTAATTAACTAAACGCCGTTTAGTGGAGGTTTCTATGAAAAGTAATATCAGAGTGCTGAAATCTGCCCTACCTCTTTTTCTGGAAGGGACTAATGGAAAGGCCGCTCTGCTTCAGCATGGTTTCAATGGCTATCCGACCGAGATGTACGGTCTTGCTCACAGGCTGCATGACGAGGGCTATACTGTTTCCGTGCCTAGGCTGCCGGGGCACGCCACAAATGCAGCCGATTTTAAAAAGACGAACTGGAAGATCTGGTATCAGCATGTGCGAAACGAGTATCTTAATCTCCAAAGCAGGTTTGAATCAGTCTCGATGGTAGGTGTATCGATGGGCGGCCTTATGGCTATTCTTATAGCTGCTGAATTTCAGCCTGAAAAGATTATCCTTCTGGCTCCGGCGATGTCGATCAAACCAAGAATTATGTATTACACCCCGATCCTGAAGTTTTTTATCCCTAAGTTAAAGCGGAAGCGCAAAATAGATCCTAACATCGATGAGGACAGGCTGTACATGGAAGAGGAGTACTGGAGTTATCATTTCACCAGATCGATTGCAAATTTCTTAAAGATATTAAAACTGGCTAAAAGAAGACTAGAAGATGTTACTTGCCCGTATTACATAATGCTGTCTGAAAAGGACAGTACGGTGCTCCTTGAGGCTGGAGATATTATAGAAAAGGGTATCGGCAGTCCTCCTTCAGGTAAGCTGATACTTAAAAACAGTCCCCATGTGTTTTTCGAAGGACCGGAAAATGATTTTGTATTGGACAAGGTCACCGAATGGATGAAGGAGAGTATTTGATGGATACAAGAATTGAAAAACTTCCTTTTGGGAAAAAGATAATCTATTCACTCGGGCAGTTGGGCTGGTCGCTCGGTTCATTTGCTGTAATGAACCTGCTGTACTATTTTTATGATTCAAATGCAACAGCCGACGGCGGAAGAATGTTTCCCGTCTTTATAGTCTCAGCTGCAATTCTTGGCGTGATAGCCGCACTAAGCCGTGTCTTTGACGGGGTGACTGATCCGCTTATCGCGGGGCTGTCGGATCGCAGCAGGTCGCCCTTCGGCAGACGGAGAAAGTTTATGGCAATCGGTGCCTTTCCATTTGCCCTTCTGTCATTTCTTATATTTTATCCGCTTTCGGGGAGCGCTGCAGTAAACACCGCCCTGCTGACAGTTTTTACATTTCTGTTCTACTTGTTTATGACGATGTATGTAACACCCTTTTTTGCATTAATGAGCGAACTTGGTCATACCCCGGATGAGCGGCTTCAGCTCAGTACTATGATATCTATCACCTGGGCACTCGGATTCATGATCGGTAACGGAAGTTATGCCCTGCAGGGAGTGCTTGAAGCAGGCGGAATGCAGCCGCTTGAAGCCTTCCAGGCTGTGGTATTGATATTCGCAGCTTTATCAATGATTCTGATGTATCTTCCTGTAATCTTCATTAACGAGCGGAAGTACTGTGAAGAGCATTCATCAAGTGAAGGTTCATTCAAAGCGGTTGTGAGCGCATTCCGAAATCGGAATTTTCTCGTCTTCACCATTTCTGATCTTACATATTTTCTCGCATTGACCTTCATTCAGACCGGTATAAGCTTCTACATTATGCAGTTGCTGGGGCTTCCGAAAGAAACAGCATCAATGCTGATGACATTACTTTTTCTTCTGAGTTTTGTTTTTTATGTACCGGTCAGTATGATTGCAAAACGTACGGGTAAAAAGAAGCTGCTTGTTTTTGCCTTCGGAATCTTTACACTTGCATTTCTTCTTCTGTCGTTCTGGGGCCGCACACCTCTGCCGACCATGGTGCAGGCGGTGATTGTGACCGTTCTAGCATCACTACCCATGGCTATATTCGGGATCCTTCCGAATGCTATTGTTGCAGATATCGCTGAAGCTGACGGGCGAACAACCGGTAATTTCAAGGCGGCGGTTTTTTTCGGTGCGAGGACCTTCATGAGCAAGATGGGGGCATCCATCACCTTGCTTATCTTTCCGTTCATTACTCACATTGGAGGAGAGAAGGGAGGCGTCGCAACCGTATTCGGTATCCGGATGACAGCGGTTGCTGCTATGATTTTTCTGATTATCGGACTGCTGCTTTTCCTGAAATACGATGAAAAATCTGTGCTGAAAAAACTGGAAGACTGATGGGCAGCAGAGAACGAGTCGAGAGAGAAAAGGCGGAACACCGGAAGCAGAGAGAAGAGCTCATCCTTGCTGAGGCTGAGAAGCTCTTTATTGAGAAGGGTTTTCTGGCCGCGACAATTAGTGATATTGCCTCAGCATGCGAGCTGACAAACGGTGCCATCTATCTGTATTACAGGAATAAGGACGAGCTGGTTTTAAAAGTAATGACCGGAATAAACCGTCAATTCGGCGATCTGTTAGAGCAGTCTGCCGAGGCGTCAGCTTCAGTCTCCGGTCTGCAGCGGCTGAAGAACCTGCTTGATCTATATAATCGTACCTATTGTGAGTATCGACGGTACCATCTCCTGGATGCGCAGTTCAATCTGATGTTTAGCGAAAGCTATCCAGACACTCCTCTGCTAGCAGAATACTATTCAGTCAATAAGCGGGTGCTCGAAATTGTTACTAAAGCAGTAGCCGCCGGCATAAACGACGGCAGCATTAATACCGATGCAACAGCTGAACGTCTTGCCGGGCTACTGTTGAATGCAGTGAACAGCTATGTTGAGAAAATAAGCATTCGGGGACAGTTGATGGAGGCAGAGCAGGGGATTAGCATGAAAGATGAACTGCAGGAATTTCTGAAACTTTTATTGAGCGGGCTATCAGCCGCCGAGAAATGAACCGATTCTGTTACTGAAGTTCTGCCGCACGGAACTTGCGAGAAGAAGTGCATGTGTTTTTCTTCTATTATGACTATTGTTCCAGAACTTTGAATTCTTCAGTTTACGTCTCTCTTGAGGAGTAAGCACTACTCCAAAATATTCAAATAGAAGATTAACATAGTGGTGAAAAGACTCTACTTTAATCCATCGCCGTTCATTGCCTTCGGTGAAGAGGAGCTTGTTCTGTTTCAGCGAAATACGTCCGTTCTCAAGTTCCATGGAAACAATAAGATTCTTAAAGAAATGAGACTGCGGGTCGGTTGTGTAGAAAATCTTGCGCTCGTTAAAATCACTCAATTTTCTCTGGTTGAGTGTAAAGGTGTACAATCTGAATCGTTTACCGCCGAACTCTTTGTAGATGGTATAATATCCGCCGCCCTCATATTCGATGGTGAATATACCTTTAGGGTCGAGCTGAGGCACATCCGGTTTAAACTCCAGCGGATAGAGAAAGTTGTCACCAAAGCCGACATCTGTGATATAGCGTTTCCCGTCGATTTCTACCATAGGAAAGCTGTGATCATAGAACGTGCCGTTTTCTCCCGCTTTTCCTCCGTAGAAGGATGTTTGATAGCCGAGTTTTTCAAGCAGAACCATATATAGATAATTGAGTTCATAACAAACCCCTCCCCGCCGTTGCAGAACAATCTTATCGAAAAGTTCATGAATGTCGGGCGTGAGTTTGTTGTACATATGAATATTGAGGTTTTCGAACGGCACGCTTAATAGATGTCTGCTCTGAACTAAACGAAGAGTTTCAAGACTAGGTTCGAGTTCGTCGTTTATTCCAATTCTTGTTAAATATGCTCTTTTATCCATAATTTAAATCCGTTAATGAGTATATATTAGTAGAAACCAAGTGTTTTTGTCTACTATTGTCAGACATTATTTTTATGATTTTTTATATAAAACTCTCTATAGAAACCCTCTCAAGCAATGGAAAAAAGTGTAACTTTTTTACACATTGACAGTTTTATAGTGTAGAAAAAATAAACGAAAGTAAATGTTAACAAATAACAGTACTTATTTTTCACTGAAGCATCAATTTTCTTTTCATCTAAATGCCTGTATTACAAGCTTTTATTAGTTACTTTAAAAACCGTCCCCCGCTGAGTGATAATTGGCATGTAATTTGCAATATAGATTCCTGGAGTGAGATAAGAAATGAGTGATCAGACAATATTGCAGATGAAAAATATAGAAAAATTATTTCCAGGGGTAAAGGCTCTTGATAATGTGACTTTTTCCTGCAGAAAGGGAGAAGTACACGCGCTACTGGGTGAAAATGGAGCAGGAAAATCAACTCTTATGAAGGTTCTCAGTTCGGCATACCAGCCAAATGCGGGTGAAATCTGGTTTAAAGGCGAACTTTTTAGACATACTGATCCAATTGCTGCGCAGAAGGCCGGAATCGGTATTATCTATCAGGAGTTCAATCTCGTTCCCTACATGACTGTAGTTGAGAATATCTTTCTCGGCCGGGAACCCCTGATGAATGGAAGACTCATTGATTACAAATCAATGCGTAAGGAAGCAAAAAAACTACTGAATGGCCTCGGTCTTGATCTTAATGTAAATCTGAAGGTCCAGAACCTAAGCGTTGCACAGCAGCAGATGATCGAGATTGCAAAGGCTCTTTCGATGAATGCAGAACTTATAGTTATGGATGAACCGACTGCAACGCTGACTGATCGTGAGATTGATTTTCTGTTTGGAACCATCAGATCTCTGAAAGAATCAGGTAAAACTATTATCTATATATCCCACAGACTTGAAGAGATCTTCGAGGTTTGTGACAGGGTAACAGTTCTTAAGGATGGAAAAACCGTTGGAACCGAAGATGTATCCAATCTTGATAAAGATAAGATGATCAAGATGATGGTCGGCCGTACTCTCGGTGAGTATTATCCTGAGCGCGCTCATGTAAAGCGCGGAGGAAAGGTCCTTGATGTAAGAAACATTAAGCGCAGCGGCGTGCTCGATAATGTTTCGTTTGAAGCATATGAGGGTGAAATCCTCGGCATCTCGGGTCTGGTGGGAGCAGGCAGAACGGAACTTGCCAGGGCGGTATTCGGTGCTGATCATATTGAAGACGGAAAGATTTACCTCGACGGTGATGAGGTTAAGATAAATGAACCGCTGAAGGCTATTAAAATGAATATCGGTTTTGCTACTGAAGATCGGAAACAGCAGGGGCTGATTTTAGGGCTGTCGGTTAAGAAGAACATATCGCTTACCGTACTCGATACCATACTTAAAGGCGGGCTTATCCAGCCGAAACAGGAAAAAGAGCTTGCGGAAAGATACGTCGAAATTCTGAAGATTGCGACGCCCGGTGTTGATGCTCCTGTAAGCGGTTTGTCCGGCGGAAACCAGCAGAAGGTTGTGCTGGCGAAATGGCTTGCGAAGGATTGCAAGATCATCATTCTTGATGAACCGACACGCGGAATTGATGTTGGAGCCAAGGCTGAAATATACAATCTGATGAGGAAACTGGCTGATCAGGGAAAGGTTATTATAATGATTTCGTCTGAACTGCCCGAGATTATCGGTGTAAGTGACCGTATCCTGGTCATGCATTCCGGAAAGATTACAGGTGAATTTAAAGCGGAAGAAGCTACTGAAGAAAAAATAATGAAGTGTGCAACGGGGGAGGTGGCATAATGTCGGATTTGAAGATTAGTAAATTTAACAGGCACCATTTCATGGAAAATTATGGAATGCTGTTTGTATTGGTAATTTTATTTATAGTTTGTGCGATCGTATCGCCGTATTTTCTTAAGGTTGAGAACCTTCTCAACATCACAAGACAGGTTTCGGTAATCGGAATAGTAAGTATCGGAATGACCTTCACTATTCTGACCGGCGGTATAGACCTTTCGGTAGGACCGGTGCTTGCATTCTCAACCCTCATGATTGCAGGATTCAAAGATTACGGAGCAATACCTGCTTTTCTTCTTGCGATGGCGATGAGTCTGCTTTTCGGCCTGGTCACTGGCACGCTTATCACAAAGGGTAAAATTCAGCCGTTTATCGCAACCCTTGGAATGATGACGACCGTTGTAGGTATAGGTCTTACATATTCACATGGGCATCCGATTATAGGCACCCCTGACGGACTTTCGTTTCTCGGCCAGGGCAAATTGTTCAACACTATTCCTGTCCAGACTATTCTTTTCGCTCTCACCGCCCTTGCCGCAAGTATTCTTCTGAACCGCACACGACTCGGTAGATATATCTATGCGGTAGGCGGTAATGAAGAAGGCAGTCGTCTTTCAGGCATAAGAGTCGATCGGATTAAAACCTCAGCCTACGTCATCAGTTCAGGTCTTGCAGGTTTTGCGGGCATCATCATGGCCAACCATCTCAATGTAGGTGAGGCAAATCTTGGTTCCGGAATGGAGCTTGATGCAATAGCGTCGGTTGCGGTCGGCGGAACATCGCTTGCCGGCGGGCGCGGAGGTGTTGTCGGAACCGTTATTGGCGTGATCATCATTGGAATTCTGAATAATTTTTTAAACCTTATCAACGTTCCGGGATATACCCAGAAAATCGTTAAGGGAGCAATCATCATAATTGCAGTTCTGGCACAGAGCATGCAGTCCAACAGAAAGAAATAATTGAGGCCGTCCCGT
>DMKD01000176.1:19093-22755 GCA_003454605.1 Spirochaeta sp.
CCAACCGGGTTGCGGGACAGCCTTGTTAGTTTGTGATTAAACATGCGTTGCATGTTGTAAATATCTAGGAGGAATAAGATGAAGAAGATTTTAGTTGTAATGCTGGTTCTTATCAGTATTAGCGGAATGGTTTTTGCTGCTGGTCAGCAGGAAGGTGATGACAAGATTATTATAGGTCTTTCTCAGGAAAGTTTAGACCACCCGTTCATGATTACCCAGAGAGATCAGGTACTTGAAGCTGCTGAAGCGTACCCGAATATCGAGGTTATTGCCACCGACGGACAGGGCTCTGTTGTTACTCAGGTTGCAGGTATTGAAGATATGCTGATCAAAGGAATCGACATTCTTCTTGTACAGGCAGCAAAGGCTGAGGGACTCAAGCAGGAATTGAAGAAGGTTCATGAGAAAGGTATCCCTTTCATGTTTGTCGGTAAACCTATAATGGGTACTGATGCAATCACGATGGTTTCAATGGATAACTATCTGATTGGAACCGAAATTGGTGACTATGTTGTTGAGCATCTGAAAACCAAACACGGAAGCGTTAAAGGTAACGTAGTTGTTATTGAAGGCATCCCCGGTGATGAAACATCAGTTAACAGAATAGGCGGATTCCATGAAGTAATTGACAAAGAAAGCGGAATCAAGGTTGTTGCACAGCAGCCCGCAGATTACCGAAGACCTCAGGCTGTTTCAGTTATGCAGAACGTTCTCCAGGCAAATCCTGCAGGTACACTCGATGTGGTTTTTGCAGCAAACGGTGAAATGGCGCTAGGTGCTGTTCAGGCTGTAAAAGATGCCGGTAGACTTGATGAAGTTATCATCATCGGGCTTGACGGACAGCAGGAAGAGCTTGATGCAATTGCAGCAGGTGAGATGTCGGCAACATGGACATATGAACCATGCGGAACTCAGGGTTTTGAGCTTGCAATGAAGATTCTTGATGGCGAAGCAGTTGATAAAATGGTAATTCCGGCATCACGAAAGATCACAATTGATAATGTAGCCGGTCAGAAACCTGCTTTCTAATAAAAAGCTGTTTCCCCAGTAGTTTTTACAAACACCGGAGAAACAGCCGAAGTCAGGAGCCCGTTTCATGAATCGAACCGCGAAACGGGCTCTTTTTGAAATATAACATATTTTCATGGGAGATATAAGATGGATTTAGAACAACTTGAGAAGTCGGCTTTGAAGATCAGAAAGATGATCATAAAGGCAATCGGCAACATAGGAATCGGACATATCGGTGGTTCTTTATCGATCGTTGAGGTTCTCACAGCCCTCTATTATGAGTGCATGAATGTAGATCCTGAAAATCCGCGGTTGGCTGATCGTGACAGATTAGTCCTGTCAAAGGGACATGCAGGACCGGCGTTATATGCAGTTCTTGCTGAAAGAGGATTTTTTCCGGCGGAGATGCTTGAGAGTCTGAATCAGGGCGGTACAAAACTTCCGAGTCACTGTGACAGAAGACTCACTCCCGGCATCGATATGAGCACCGGTTCGCTCGGGCAGGGGCTGTCAGCGGCGGTGGGTATAGCACTCGGCTGCAGAATGAATGATTATGACAATTACACCTATGCCGTTATCGGCGACGGTGAAAGTGAAGAGGGGCAGATCTGGGAGGCGGCCATGGCCGCAGCGCATTACAGCCTCGACAGACTCATAGCGTTTACCGACTACAATAAGATGAATATTGACGGCTATACCAGGGACATCATGAATCTTGATGATCTCGGGGCCAAATGGTCGGCATTCAACTGGCATGTACAGCGAATAGACGGTCACAACATAGAGCTTATCGTTGAAGCGGTAGAGCGGGCGAAAAAAACAGTCGGCAGGCCGTCAATGATCATCCTCGATACAATCAAAGGAAAAGGCGCTCTGTTTGCAGAAGGCAAGCTTGCAAGTCACAATATGGCATTCAGCCCGGAAGATCGCGATGCAGCTATTGCAACACTTACCGAACAGGAGAAAAGCTATGTCTGATAAAAATATGCGTGATACATACTGCGCGGCCCTGATGGACCTGGCAAAAGACAATAAGGACATCGTTGTACTCGATGCAGATCTTGCAGGAGCTGATGGTGTGGTCGCCTTTGCGAAGGCTTATCCTGAGCAGTTTATTAACACCGGAGTTGCTGAAGCAAATATGATTGGAATAGCATCGGGGCTGTCGAGCGTCGGTAAAATCCCTTTTGCGTCGACCTTCGCATGCTTTGCATCAAGAAGAGTCTATGATCAGTTCTTTATCTCTTCAAACTATGCAGGCCTGAATGTCAATATCACCGGCACCGACCCCGGAATTTCCACACAGTACAACGGCGGAACTCACATGACCTTCGAGGATATCGGAATCATGCGTAATACACCTGATCTGATTATCTATGAGCCATGTGATATTGTGTCGCTGAATGCACTTGTTCGTCAGGCTGCAGCAGCACCTGCTTGTACATACATGAGGCTCCACCGCAAGGATACAAACCGTATCTATAAGGATGAAGAGAGCTTTAAACTCGGCAAGGGTAAGGTTCTGCGGGACGGTAGCGATTTGACAATCATCGCCACCGGCTTTGTGCTGGTTCCTGAAGCATTGAAGGCGGCTGAGCTGCTTGAAGCAAAGGGCATAAATGCTGCTGTAATTGACATGCACACGATTAAACCCCTTGATGAAGAGCTTGTGCTTGAATACGCAAAGAAGACGAATAAGATACTGACCTGTGAAAACCATCAGGCAGCTACCGGAATGGGAAGTGCTGTAGCGAAATTTCTCGCCGAGAATCATCCCGTGAAGGTGAAGGTCCATGGAATACAGGGAGAATTCGGCGAGGTAGGAAAACTTGATTACCTTAAAGAGCGATTCGGATTCACAGCTGAAGCAATTGCCGGAATGGCGGAGGTCTTATGAAGGGTTATCATGGTAAGTATCTTAATATTGATCTGGGCTCAGGCAGCATCGAAGAACTAGAGCTTTCTAATGAGCTTGCAAGGCAGTATATAGGCGGAAGCGGTCTGGGGGCAAGGTTTCTCTATGATCTCACAGGACCTGAGACTGATCCGCTTGGTCCTGAGAATGTGATGATCTGGGCAACCGGGCCTGCCACTGCGGGCGGCGGGTATAATTCCGACCGCTTCGAAGTCGTGAGCAAATCGCCTCAATCAGGTATATACGGTGAGGCATCCTGCGGAGGCAAGTGGGGCAGCCGTTTTAAAAAAACCGGATATGACGCAATCATCGTTCGAGGGCGTGCAGATGCTCCGGTCTACTTGACCGTGAGTGATGAAGGTTGGGAGCTTAAAGATGCTTCCAATCTATGGGGTCTTGATACCTTCAAAACTCAGCGTGTGCTGAAGGAAATAGAAGGCAGGGGCTGTGAAGTGGCCTGTATAGGTCCATCGGGTGAGAAGCTTATACGGGTAGCCGCCATCATTGCTGACGGTGCGCACGGCAGGGCTGCCGGTAGATGCGGTCTGGGTGCAGTCATGGGCTCGAAAAACCTGAAGGCTGTTGTTGTTGCAGGCAATACTTCTCCTGAAATAGCAGATCCCGACTGGGTAAAGCGTATCAACAAGTCGCTTAACAAGCCAATGAAGGAAGATGCTGCCGGCATGCGTGAGGCGGGAACAACCTGTGCTCTCGACTTCTTTGAAGAGATCGGCAA
>DMKD01000373.1:0-4078 GCA_003454605.1 Spirochaeta sp.
GTTGTCGTTTCGGTTTCGGTTGTCACTGCGGTTTCTGCCGTCGTTCCGATTTCCATCGCCCCGCCGTCCTTCTCCCCGCTGATCACTCCGACCTGCTGCTAAACGGGATTTCTCACCATCCCGGTTCCCGCTTCTGTATCCGTCTCGTCGACCATCCCGATTTCCATCTCGGCTTCCGGAGCTTCTTCCGGAGCTACGCCCGGAGCTGCGCCCCCGATCTCCGCCTCGTCCGTCCCCACGGCCGTTCCCACGATCGTTCCCACGTTCGTTCCCACGTCCTTCTCTGCCTCTTGGAGATCTGTCGTCATATTCATTGTGGAATCTCATGCCTTCCGATGCATCTTCTGCAAAGAGTTCGTCATCAGCAATCATCACCGAAATCTTATCGCCGATAAAGCTTTCAATCGCCGGAAGGTGATAAACATACTTCGGACATGCAAGCGAAACAGCCTTGCCGGACTTACCTGCGCGCGCAGTTCGCCCAATTCTATGAACATAGTTTTCGTAATCTTCGGGTAAATCAAAGTTAATAACTATTGACAGATCATCGACATGGAGTCCGCGGGCTGCAACATCAGTCGCAACGAGGATATCGAGTTTTCCCGCCTTCATATTGTTAATAGTTGCAAGGCGTTTCTTCTGAGGAAGATCGCCCATCAGAAACTGGGTTTTATATCCGTTTACATCAAGACGTTTTGAGACCTCTGCAACCTTGTTTTTCGTGTTGCAAAAAATAATGGCATTCTCAAACTTCTCTCTCTTAAGGATTCCAAGCAGCAGTTTCATTTTTTCATTACCTGCTACATGGTAGAGTTCCTGTGTAATCTCTTCTACAGTAACCTTCTCCGGTTCAATCTTGATTTCCTCATATTCATTCATCTGATCCCAGGCTAAATTCAGAACACGGGTATTCAATGTGGCACTGAACAGCATTGTTCTTCTCTTAGTCGGTTCAACAAGTTTTCTGAGCATCTTTCGAAGATCGGGAAAGAACCCCATATCGAAAAGTCTGTCGGCTTCATCAATTACGAGAACTCCGAATTGTTTATAATCGATATGATTAGACTGCTCCAAATCAAGCAGTCTCCCCGGAGTTCCGACTATAAAATCAGCTCCGTCTTTCAATTTATCAAGCTGCTGCTTGTATCCTACGCCTCCGTAGATGCTTACCGTTTTATAATCAAGATATTTACCGAGAACATCGGCCTCTTCTTCAATCTGGACCGCTAGTTCCCTGGTCGGAACAACAATTAGTGCTTTCTTATTTTCTACAACATCAGTTTTGAATAGTTGATAAATGGAAATTAAAAATGCCGCAGTTTTACCTGTTCCTGTCTGCGACTGGACCGTTACATCTTTTCCGTTTAATACTGCGTTAAAGGTCCTTTCCTGTGCGGGCATGGCCGTTTCAAAGCCTGCGTCAGTAATACCCCGCATAATGTCTTCGTGCAAGTTAAATTCTTCAAATTTCATGGCTCGAGTATACTCTTTAAGCTAACTAGCTACAAGATAGCCGTCAGCGGCATAATATCAGCCTAAATCCGGCTTATTTTCTTTTTCATCCAGTTATTTTTACCCTTTTGACTCTTTATTACGTGCAGGATTACCAGACTGTGTCAGAATAACTCAACTTAGCAGCTTCAAACTAGTGTATGGTCAATATGACACACTTAACTACAATGATTAGATTATTTTATGTTCAGCACCTGAACATATGATTTTACACTTTATAGGTAAATACTTGCTATATAAGTATTTAATGAATTGGGTAGAATTTTATTACTTTTTTACTGTTTTTGGCACGCTTCATGCGTATATATAGATGTAAAAGAAAATTAACTTTTAAGGAGATTAGATATGACAACATTAAGAACCTACAGACCAGGAAGAGTAAACATGTTCAACGAGATGGACCGAATGATGGAATCAATGCTCAGCAGTACACCTGCAGTGAAGGCAGCAAGATATCCGGCAGTAGACGTAGTAGAAAAAGAGAACAGTTTTGGACTGAGCGTTGAACTTCCGGGTTATGGAAAAGATGATGTGGAAATCAAGGTGGACAACAATCTTCTTACAATTTCAGCAGCCGAAATAAAGGATGCGAAAGACGAGAAGAAAGAAGAAAAGAATGAAGCTGTACGCTACATCATGCATGAGCGAAGCGACAGAAGCTTTACAAGAACCTTCGTTCTACCCAAGGACGTAGATAAGGAAAATATAGATGCATCATTTGAGAATGGACTGCTTGTACTTAACATTCCAAAGGTCCCGAAAGCTGAACCCAAGAAAATCGACATCAAAGTAAAGTAGGATAAGCGGAACGTTTAAATTGCTTTCGGTTACTGCACCGTGAAGTTTCCGGCCTGCCGGAAACTTCAGATTGTCTGATAGAAAATGATTTATTTTCTATCAGACAATCCTCCCTCCAATAATTTTTTTAGGCCCCCCGGTTGAGCCACCGAGGGGCCTTCCTTTTTTACTTTGAAATTAAGGAGTATATTTATACACCTGTCCGGGCTTCAGCGACCCCATTGGCGGTGATGAAATAATCATGAAGAAACAGAAAAGAAAACGTTTCATAAAGACCCCTTTTAAATTAAAAATTGATTTTAACATGGTTTATAGTTATTAGTTTTACCTCATTACTCTTTGAAGAAAAACTGTCCTGAAACGCTCAAGAGCCTCTTCATAACTTAGATCCTTAGTGTAGGAAAAAATATCACTCTCAGTGAATTCTCCCTCAGCCTCTTTAAAATACATGATAGGATGATAGAGTGCCCCTTCAATTTCTTTTAGGCTCACTCCATGTTCTATCAGAAAGCGTCCGAAGGTGACCTGATCGAGCGGGACATTTTTCAGTTCGCGATCGTATAAAAACCCGCTGCAGTCAAGCAGCTCTTCAAACGGACCCTTTGAATAATGGAAGATCCTGCTTGCCGGATTCAGAACATTTTCTATTCCCTTAGCTTTCAGCTGCTCCTCAATGGCGTCTACCATGATATGGATATTCTCATCCTTCCTGCAACAGCGAAAGATCATTACAGCGATATCAGTGTTTACGGTATTCTTATTCAGCAAGGCGGGCATATCATAGTTGAGGACATAAAAGTCTTTTATCTTCTTTATAGACTGCCCGTTGATATTCAGCATATTCGATGGTTTAACCCATGTTTTAAAAAGGGTTTCTTCATCGACCCCGAGACGCTTCATAGCTTCATAAGGTCCCACAATATCAGCTTTATCAAATGAACAGCGGAAATGTGATTTAAAGACCTTCTTCATATGCTGGGTAAACAGGGATTTTCCCTTAACAGCAAATAGGAGTCTTATGCGATAGTGATGTTCAATCAATCCCTTTGTAGCAATAAAGTCACCGGGAATATTAGCAAGATATACGAGTGATATAGTTTTTTTAAGATTTTCGGCATGGATAGCCTGCATTATCAGGCTTTCCACCTCTATCCCATTGGTTTCAGGACGGAGATAGACAAAGACATCATGGCAGCCTATTGAAAATTCAGCTGGTGAGAAAGGAATCAGTATGTCAGGTTTTCGCCCTTCCATAACTATAATTGTAAAGCATTGCAGGCAAATTTGCTAAGATATTTTTTCAGACTCCGGTCTTAAATAGATCTCTCTTGACGAATGGTGATTTTAAAAAGCGAAGAGCTGCCTTTTTTCCTGTCAGCCAGGTGATCTTTTTTCCGCCTTTGCTGTCCTCGAGAACACCGGCAGCAAGAAAGGCTGTAACATCTTCAGGTTTATCGGCAAGAATATTATACAATCGCTTGCGTTTCGCCCGCTCTTTCGGATTCTCAGGCAGGCCGTTTACCAGAAAATCAGTAACAACCATGCCCGGACTCAACGCTGCTATTTTAACCGGGGTGTTTTTCAGCTCAAGAGCAAAGCTCTCAGTGATATAACTCACAGCCCTCTTTGACGCCCCGTAGAGTGAAAACTTATCAGCCTTACGTCCGTCGCTGCCCAGTCCTTCCATGTTATATATTCTGCCGAATCCCTGCTCGATCATCTGTTTCGCTGCGGCCGCACAGCCGTTTACCGTACCGTTGACATTTAC
>DMKD01000373.1:4107-4607 GCA_003454605.1 Spirochaeta sp.
CTCTTGCAGAGAGCCTGGGTCGAAACTCTGTCGGTTACATCCGATTCAAATCCCGCTATCCGGTCGCCATGCTCTTCCTTGAACTCGGCAATGGTTGACTTCAAATGCCCCAAATTCCTGGCGCTGATTGTAACCCGGCATCCAGCTTTTAAGAATTCCTCTGTTAGTCCTTTTCCTATTCCACGGCTTCCGCCGGTTATAACAATGTGCTGTTCACTCATGATTAGATAATAATACTAAAACCAGGTAAACGGAAAGGACTTAATCTGCTCATCATCAATCAAATCATTTATTTGCACCGCCTGATTAACCAGAAAATTATCATCAAGCCCTGATATGCTCTGATTTCTCAGCTCAGCCGTAATATCTGAGCACATCGATTCAATCAGCACGGATGATACCCCGGCTGCGGAACTGACTTCAGTGACCGCCGCACCCACAGCCTCACCTAGTATAGGCAGGGCGGAAGCCGCCCTGTGCAGCCATTTATAGTAGGGCGG
>DMKD01000373.1:4647-24872 GCA_003454605.1 Spirochaeta sp.
AGCTTCCCCGCGGTCGATAGAGCGCTGCAGATTATACTGACCGGCCTGCCCGGCATCGAGACATCGTGCGGCAAGACGTTTGCGACGCAGAGATTCGGGGTACTGCCGCTTCAAATAATCACGCCGCCGGGTGAAAAAACCCGAGGGGTCATGGAAGATGCGGCCGTTGGTGCACAAGCCCAGGTTTTCAGTCGGAATCATCCACTCTTTGATGGTCTGCGGGTTTTCAGTTCTGCCCAGGTAGCGTTTAAAGAAATCAGAGGCGGAGGAGACTCCTGTGCGGTGCTCTTCACCCGCCGAATTGACGCGCGGGCCGTAGCCCTCGAAGGTAAGCGGCAGACATTCGTAGGCGGCGGCAAGCTGTTCGCCGTATTTACTATAGTCGTCGTCGGTCAGCCAGAGACAGAAGCCCGGACCCCAGTCGTGATCGCGTGAGCGCTCATCGTCAAATCCCAGACATTCCGAACCCGGTCCCGACATCCCGGCGGCACAGTGATCGACAAGATCAGGAGAGATCTGTCTAAGCAGCTCCGGGCCGTAGGAATTGAAATACCGTTCAGAAAGCTCAAGTCCTTTCACTAAACTCTCCGAATGCCCCGAATGCGGCGATCATTTTGTCAAATATCAATTGTGATGTATCAGACAGAGTCCAGTCGGCCTCACAGGCTGCAGGTCCTATTCCCACCGAGAATATTCCGGCGCTTCTAATCGCGTCAACACCGGCTGCCGCATCCTCAACGCCTATACACTGTTCAGGACAGCAACCAAGCCTTTCAGCGGCGGTAACGAAGATTTCCGGGTCGGGCTTACCCTTCTCCACTGCTGCCGCATCCATTATAAGATCAAAATCTCCGGCAATGCCGAGCCGCTCAATTACCTCAGGCGCATTCCGGCTGGCTGATGCAAGGGCTGTTTTTATGCCCCGCGTCTTCAAAGCCAGGATAAGCTCGGCAATCCCGGGCAGCATATTCTCAGGGGTAATGCTTTTGAGCAGTTCTTTATAGTATGAGTTCTTCCGCTCCCCCAGTTCAAACCTCTGTTCAGGGGGCAGATTTACATTCGATTCTTCCAGAATTACATCAAGCGAGGCCAGGCGGCTTATTCCGCGGAGCCGTTCATTAATCTCCCTCGAGAAACTGTAACCCTCTTCATCCGCCATACGCTTCCATGCCTGAAAATGAAACTCGGAGGTATCGGTGATAACACCGTCGAGATCAAACAGCACAGCTTTCAGTTCAGGTTTCATGCTTATCTCCACAGGATTACCGGCGCGTATCGTATAGGGAGTCCCCATATGCTTTATTTTAATGCTTCCGATGCTACTGCCGATGCTGTAGACTGCCTTCTCATGATCGAAGTGCACCGACAGCAGAATCCCTTGCCAGTTCAGCTTGAATCGCAGTTTGCTCCAGGCTTCGGGCAGCCTCGGAGTGAATGAGAGCTCACCGTCAAAATCTCTTAATCCTGCGAATCCATATATCAGGGACAACCAGGTACCTCCCATGGCCGCGATGTGAACGCCGTCGCTGACGTTGGAATTAACATCATCAAGATCCATTCGCGCTGTCTTCATAAAATAGCCGTAGGCCTCTTCAACCCGGCCGAGTTCTGCTGCCATTATACTCTGAATACAGGGTGCAAGCGAGGAATCTCCGGTTGTTATCGGATTATAGTAATCATAATCTCTCATCTTCTGTATCCGCGAGAATTTATCACCCTGCAGAAAATTAGCCAGAACCAGATCGGGCTGTTTCAGGATCTGATAGCGGTATATCACAAGCGGATGCAGGTTCAGAAGCAGAGGATGTACATTCATCTTTTCATCGGTAAAATCCCAGGGCTCTTTCTGCAGAAAGCTGTCATCCTGCCCATGCACGCAGAGCTCTTCATCGTATGGCAGATACATTGCATCAGCCGCCCTCAGCCAGGCCGCGGGTTCATTCTCCCGGAACCCGACAGCCTCTGTTATCCTGCTGTATTGCTCGGGTGATGAATGTTTCACCCTCTGGATCGCGCCTGCCGCATATTCAAGGTTATGCTTCGCCATGATGTTAGTGAAGTAATTATTATTTACAATAGCGGTGTATTCATCGGGACCGGTCACACAATTGATTCTGAAGCTGCCGGACTGATTTTCTAAGTGACCGAGCGAAAGCCAGAAACGGGCAGTCTCGATAAGAATTTCGAGGCCGTATTTATTTAAAAACTCGCTGTCTCCGCTTACTGACTCGTACTTTCTTATTCCGTAAGCGATGTCGGCATTGATGTGATACTGGGCCGTTCCGGCAGGGAAATAGGCTGAAGCCTCCTCTCCATTGATTGTTCTCCAGGGAAAGAGCGCCCCATCCTCGCTCATTACTCCGGCCCGCCCGCGTGCCTGCTCAAGGATCTTGTAGCGGTACTTCAGAAGACTGCCTGCAATATCAGGAAAAACATATGTAAAGAAGGGGATAAGATAGATCTCGGTATCCCAGAAATAATGTCCTTCATAGCCCTCACCGCTCAAGCCCTTGGCTGCAATATTACGAAATCCGTCACGGCCGGCCGACTGATATATTGAGAAAATGTTGAATCTTATTCCCTGCTGGAGATCTCCATCTATCTCTATATCAGCACTTTCCCAAAACCTCCGTACGGCTTCTTTATGCTCATTGATAATCAGGTCTGCTCCGGCAAGTTCTGCTTTATCGATGGTTTCAACGGCTCTTTTAACCAGCAATAACTCATCCTCTTCTATCGAGGTATAAAAGCAGATAAATTTATCAAAGTGAAACTCGGTCTGCAGACTGTTCTGTATGTCGGCTTCATAATTAAAATCTATTTTTTCGTCACAGCTTGCCGTCTTCAATGCCCTCAAACCAGTACAATGTGAGTTTGATACAATTTCAGAGAAGGACAATCCGCTGTTCATTGTCTTCTGCTGGATGACGGCTCTGTCATATTCTACCCGTCGCTGAATACACTCAAGCGGCAAGTGCATGAATCCGGCGCCCGTTCTTGGATCACTTTTATCGGTTTCATGGCTTACAGTCTCTATACCGCAGCTTGAAACAATCCTGAGAGTATCAACGCCTTCAAGCCCCGATATCCTGCAGCTGATTAGAGCAATATGAGTGCGAACCATTGAGACGCAGCGCGTAACCTCCAGCCGCATTTTCCGTCCGGATGGAGATTCCCAGTAGAGCTTTCTTAAAAGCAGTCCTTCATCCAGCTTTAACTGCCTGGAATATTCCAGCAGACGCCCCCGGTCAGGGCTGAAGATCTCATCATCAAGAAAGATGCTTATCCCGGTCGGATCGGGCAGATTCAGAAGGGCTTGTTTTTTATCAGGAAAACCGAAGGCTGCCTCTCCATATACCTGAGGGCCGCTTTCATAAAAACCATTGATGAAGGTTCCCTTTACAGAACTGCCGTGGGTGATGCACTCCTCCTCAAAACCTCCCCGAATGCCGAGATAGCCGTTTCCAAGGAAAAAAAGCGATGCATTTCGCTCCAGATTTTCAGGCCGGAATTCATTTTCAGAAACAGACCATGGTTCTATTGGGAAATTTCCTAAACTTTCCATATCGCCCCCCTTTATTATGACAGCTTATAAACCCTTGATTCCCAGGCTCTTAATTTTCCTGCAGATCCACCTTCATAATTTGAAATCAGTAGTTCAGAATTCTCAGGGATTATGCTCAGTTCGCGCGAATCTGCGCTGAAGTTCAGAAGGACAAGATAGGTCGAATTATCGAGAATGCGCTTATAGACGAACAGCTGCTCATCAGCAGGTAGAAGATGCTCGAACTCGCCGTAGATCAAAACGAGGTGAGCTTTTCTCATCGCTGTCAATTTCCTGAAATACCTGATAATTGAATCGGATGATGCTAAATCGGCTTCCACATTGATCTCCCGCCAGCTTATGCCGGGTTTTATCCAGGGGTTTCCGCTTGTAAAACCTGCATTTTCGGCTTTAGACCATTGCATAGGTGTACGTGAATTGTCACGCGACATCTTCATATATCCTTCAAGCACCTTACCAAGATCTTCACCCGCTTCAACAGCTTCGCGATAGTGGTTGAGAACCTCAACATCACGATAGTCTTCAATTTTTTCGAGGCCGGAATTAATCATGCCGATCTCTTCACCCTGATAGATATAGGTAGTACCTTCGAGGGTCATTAGAAATGTAAGCAGCATCTTGGCCGATTCTACCCGATACTTCCCGTCGTCGCCAAATCGGGAAACAGAGCGGGGCTGGTCATGATTCATCAAATAGTTGCTGTTCCAACCCCTTCCATGCAGATCCTTCTGCCACTTCGCTATGATGTCCTTGAATTTCACCAGGTCAAGGGGTCTGGTATCCCATCTGTCTTTAGAAAGGTGGTCAACTCCCATATGCTCAAACTGAAACAACATGTTCAGCTCTTTGCGCTCAGGCCCGATATAATCAACAGCCATATCCAGTGTTACATCGGGACATTCACCGACCGTCATAACATCCCGTCCGTCAATTGCCTTCTCATTCATCTCATGGATAAACTCGTGAATGCGGGGGCCGTTCATGAAATATTCTCCGCCCCAGCGCAGCTTCCCATCGGCTGCGTCAACCGGCGGGAGGCCCGGAACCTTTGAGAACATATTTATAGTATCAATCCTGAATCCGTCGATTCCTTTATCAAGCCACCACCTCATCATCTTATAGACCTCTTCTCTGACATCAGGATTCTCCCAGTTCAGATCAGGCTGACGCCTTGTGAACAAATGCAGAAAGTACTGCTCTGTTTTTTCATCCCATTCCCATGCACTGCCGGAGAAATGTGCAAGCCAGTCGTTAGGCGGATTTCCGTTCACCCCGTCACGCCAGATATAGTAGTCGCGGTATTCACTGTCACGGGAGGAGCGCGCGTTCACAAACCAGTCGTGTTCATCAGAGGTATGATTAACGACGAGGTCCATGATCAGCTTCATACCAGCCCAATGGACCTGCTGAAGCAGCTCTTCCCAATCGTCCATTGTTCCGAATTCATCCATGATTGCCTTATAGTCGCTGATGTCATACCCGTTGTCGTCGTTCGGCGACTGATACACCGGATTAAGCCATATTACATCAACTCCGAGAGATGCAATGTAATCGATCTTCTCAATTATGCCACGCAGATCCCCTGTACCGTCACCGTTTGAATCATAAAAACTTCGCGGATATATCTGATAAACTACCGATTCCTTCCACCATTTTCTATCTATCTCTGTATTCATCTGTATTCATCCTTAAATTACGCATGATTCACGGATCAGAAGATCCGGTTCTATTACTTTCTGAATTATCTCTGTCTGCTCTTTAGAATCAATCATTTCAATGAGTTTCCTGCATGCTATTTCGGTATACTGCTCTCGAGGCTGATGTATTGTAGTAAGCCTGGGTTTGAAAAAGTAATCGATATCAATATCATCATATCCGACCACAGCAATATCTTCTGACACCCTAATATCAAGTTCTTTCAATGCCTCTATTACACCGATAGCGTTCATATCAGCCTGAGCGAAAATACCGTCAATACTATTCAGCATAGACTGGTGTTCCATGATAAAGTTGTATCCGAAGTCGAATCCTGTTTCACCATAAAAAATCTGTTCAGAGCCGGCAGTAAGTCCCCGCTCAGTCTGGGCGGCGAGATAGCCCCTGCTTCGCTCCTCAAACTCATACAACCCTCCGGGTTCAGTCAAGGTGATCAGGTTTCGGCATCCGGCTTTCAGCAGACATTCGGCAGCAAGATAGCCGCCTCGGAAGTTATCCGGATATACATAGTTGGTATCTTCCTGATATCCACCCTGCCATTTGAAATGCAGCGATACAAAAGGTATCCCAGATTCTCCAAGAATATCCTGATCCTCTTTATCGAGCTCCTTAATCACCAGCAGCAGGCCGTCAACCTTATGCTGCTGAATCAGCTTCCGGATGTTACTCTTCCCGGTTTTAGGATTCACCGGCATGGTAATAATGCTGTCGTACTGCTCTTCCTCAATTGTATAGCGAAGGGTGTTCATAAGACTGCCTAGATACTGCATATCACGATAGCGATCACGTATTACCGGAAAAATCACCCCGATGGTACCGGTTTTTTTTGTCCTCATTCCGCGTGCGCTTGCATTGAGTTCAAAATTATACTCTTCAGCCAGCTTCAATACCCGCTGTTTGGTTTCATCCGAGATAAGCGGACTGTCGTTGAGACTTCGGGATACTGTTGAGTGATTCAACCCGGCTATTTTAGCCAGCTCTTTGATTGTCATTACCTCTCCATGCAAACGTGTGCATTATCAGTATAGTGCAGACCTGTGCATAGAGTCAAGAAAAATGCCGATGCTGAAATAAATCAGCACCGGCAAATATAGAGATATCAACTCCAGGGGAGTTTCCTAGAGCCTGAAAAGAAGGTCTTCGTAGTTTGGAAAAGGCCATTCATTTTTAGGGACAATCTCTTCAAGTGCGTCTCCGTACCCTCTGAGTTCTCCCATCTTTGCGAATACCTTGTTTCTGAACATCGATGCGCAGCTCACAACATCTTCTTCACAGCCGGCCTGGTCTACCAGCGCCTTAAGCTCTTCCACCTTTTCCATCAGGCCGTTGATGTTGTCTGAAAGCTTCATCATTGTTTTTTCATATGCTGATGTGTTGAATGCAGCAAGGGCGTCTTTAGCCTTCAGGATCGACTCACTGACAGCCTTACCATAGCTCGATGCTGCTGAGTAAATCTGCTTTTCAGCCATTTCGATCATGATCTTTGCTTCAACGTTAATCTGCATGCTGTATGCTTCCAGATAGATCTCAACCCGTGATTCAAGCTCTTCCCTGGAGAATACGCCGTGCTTAACGAAGAGCTCTACCGATTCTTTTGATGCATAAACCGGAATTGCTTCTATTGTTGATTTTATATTCGGAAGACCCCTCTTTTCCGCCTCTTCAATCCATTCATCAGAGTAACCGTTACCGTTAAAAATTATTCGTTTGTGGGCCTTGTATGTTTCTTTTATGATCTCTGCAATTTCAGTCTTTACGCTTGATGCCTTCTCGAGTCTGTCGGCAAAACCGGAGAGGACTTCGGCAACTGCAGTATTAATGGCGGTATTGGGACCGGCAATTGATGCAGAAGAGGGAACCATTCTGAACTCGAATTTATTTCCGGTAAAAGCAAAGGGTGATGTTCTGTTACGGTCGGTAAGGTCCTTCGGAAGATCCGGAAGGCTGGTCATGCCGATTTCAAGAAGTTCACCTGAGGCCGATTCAACCGTTTTCCCTTCGGAAAGATTTTCAAGTATGCTTTCAAGCTGCTCACCAAGAAAGATTGAGATGATTGCAGGAGGCGCTTCATTTGCACCGAGACGGTGATCATTACCGGAGTTGGATGCGGTAGCCCTGAGTAATGCCGCATAGTCATCAACAGCCTTGATAATAGATACTAGAAACAGAAGGAAATGCGCATTACCTTCAGGACTGTCTCCGGGTTCAAGAAGGTTCAGACCAGTATCAGTAGCCATCGACCAGTTGTTGTGCTTTCCTGAGCCGTTCACACCCGCAAAGGGTTTTTCATGAAGAAGCGCTACCATTCCATGCCGTGCAGCAATCTTTTCCATGCTGGCCATTACAAGCTGATTGCGGTCGGTTGCAACATTTGCAGAATCAAAGATTGGAGCTAGCTCAAACTGGTTCGGTGCTACTTCGTTATGCTGTGTCTTCGCTGATATTCCCAGCTTCCAGAGTTCATAGTTGAGCTCGTTCATAAAAGCAGCTGCCGGTTCTTTTATATTACCGAAGTAATGATCATCCATCTCCTGACCCTTTGCCGGCATGGCACCGAAAAGTGTTCGGCCTGTCAGCATTAGATCTGATCGCTGATCATGAAGCTCTTTCTTTACAAGGAAGTATTCCTGCTCAGGACCGATTGTAGGTGTGACCCTTCCTGCATTCACCCCGAGGAGTTTGAGAATTCTCAATGTCTGAGCATTCAATGCGTCCATTGATCTTAGAAGGGGAACCTTCTTATCCAGTGCTTCACCATTGTAAGAGACAAAGGCTGTCGGGATACAAAGAGTTATACCGGAGTTATCTTCCCTAACAAAGGCTGGAGATGTTGTATCCCAGGCTGTGTATCCACGCGCTTCAAAGGTTGCCCTCAGTCCCCCGCTTGGGAAGCTTGATGCATCAGGCTCGCCTTTAATCAATTCTTTTCCTGAAAACTCCATCATTACTCGCCCATCAGCGATGGGTGAAATAAATGAGTCATGCTTTTCAGCTGTTGATCCAGTTAAAGGCTGAAACCAGTGGGTGTAGTGAGTGGCGCCTTTATCGATCGCCCAATCTTTCATTGCGCTTGCTACAACCTCGGCAACAGCAAGAGTAAGAGCCTTATTCCCTTCCTGAACAGCTTTAACTTCCTTATAGATGCTCTTAGGAAGCCGTTCTCTCATCTCAGAATCAGAGAAACAGTTTGACCCGTAAATCTCATGTACAGGTGTCTTGGAAAAATCAATGTCATTCTGCATATTAAAAACTCCTTAATATTATTCACTATATTTATCAAAAGCAGGACTGTGAACGGATTCTTCGACCCGGTTCACCGAACTTTCTCTGAAAAATAATGAGAAGAAGCGGCTCCTCCGCTTCTTCTGAAAGACCAGCTTTGCTGTTCTTTAGCCGATTGCCATCCTCCCGGTTTCTCCGTTTCTTATACGGATACATTCCTCAATGGGGGTCACGAAGATCTTGCCGTCTCCAATCTCTCCGGATCTTGCGCCTTCGATAATTGCATCGATTGTTGATTTTACATAGTCTTCATTGACTGCAATATCAAGTCTGATCTTCTTCAGCAGATTGACCTCAATGTCAACGCCTCTGTATGACTCATGGTAACCCATCTGCTGACCGCATCCCAACGCATTGGTTACGGACATTTTATATATTTCATTTCTATATAATTCCTGTTTTACATCGTTCAGCGCATGCGGCTGAATAAAAGCAGTTACAAGTTTCATCTCTACTCCTCCTAAAAAAATAGCCATTGATGGCGATCTTTATGTGTGGAGAAAAGAGCGGGGCTCTTTTCTCCGGAATCAAATTGTGCACGATGCACAATTTGATTACATATTACTGAAAATCTGGAAACCGCTGTATGATTCCATGCCATGCTCACTGGCATCAAGACCTTCAAGCTCTTCTTTCGAATCCACCCGCAGGCCTACAGTCTTTTTAATTACATAGAACAGGATGAATGTTGTTGCCAGAACCCAGGACATCACTGACAGTGAGCCTAAAGCCTGGATACCAAGTTGTGCAGCACCTCCGCCGTATAACAGTCCTGTTCCGGCCATTCCGTTACCGGGCAGTGCGAAAATTCCAACTGCAATCGTTCCCCATACACCGCAGACACCATGTACTGAAACTGCACCTACAGGATCATCAATCATCAGAACCTTGTCTATGAACTCAACCGAAAGAACCACCAGGACTCCGGCAACAAGACCGATGATAAGAGCACCTGTCGAAGAAACAACTCCGCAACCTGCTGTAATTCCTACAAGTCCTGCCAAAGCACCGTTCAATGACATGGAAGGATCAGGTTTTCCAAATTGAATCCATGAAGTAATCATTGCTCCGATTGCTCCTGTTGATGCTGCAAGTGTTGTCGTCACCGCTACACCGGCAATACCAAGGTCGGTTCCAGATAATGTTGAACCGCAATTAAATCCGTACCAGCCGAACCAGAGGATGAAAACCCCCAGGGCTGCAAGCGGCATATTATGACCCGGAATAGCCTTGCTAACCTTTTTACCATCTACTTCAACGTATTTACCTTCACGGGCGCCCAGCATGATAGAACCGGCAAGTGCTGCCCACCCGCCTACCGAGTGAACTACAGTAGAACCTGCAAAGTCATGGAAACCGAGGTTCCCCAACCAGCCTACTCCGCTCCAGATCCAATGTCCAGATATCGGATAAATTACTGCTGAAATTACAACACTGTATATAAGGTAGCTGGTGAACTTTGTTCTTTCAGCCATAGCACCTGATACGATAGTTGCTGCAGTGGCTGCGAATACAACTTGGAACATCCAGTCTCTGAGTGTCGCTGCATTTGCACCGATGATGAAGAACTGATCAGAACCGATAAACCCGCCCCTGGTCGCGCCGTACATTAAAGCCCAACCGACCGCCCAGAATGCTACTGCTCCCACCGAAAAGTCCATAAGGTTTTTCATGATGATGTTTCCCGCATTCTTTGCCCGGGTCAATCCAATCTCAACCATCGCAAATCCAGCCTGCATAAAAAATACAAGCGCTGCTGCAAGAACCAGCCAAATCATGTCGAAGGCATCTGAATACAATGCCAGGGCTTCTGCAGTATCTATGTCATCAGCGAAAACTGCTGTTCCGGTGCAAAGAAAACCAGCTGCTGCAAGGAATATTATCCTTTTGATTTTCATATTTCTCTCCTATAAGTTTTTCTACCCACTCCTTATAACGCAATGGGTGTGCCAACTTCCAGAGAAGAAAAAGCAAATTTCTTAATTCCATATCTTATAAAGATTTAGCAAGTAATATCTTTTTTACAGGGCTAATAAATTATTTTTTTCTTTTGATTCTCAAAGACAAATTCCTACATAAATGTATCTGCCCACATACAATCCTACATTTATGTAGGATAAACCTCATTTAAAGTGATATGATCTCTTTGGTGTAATGCGTCAGATTGCGGCATCCTGTTTCCGTTACAATAACCATATCCTCAATCCTTACCCCAAACTCATTTTCAATATAGATGCCCGGCTCAATAGAAAAAGTCATACCCTGCCTTAACAGGCATCGCTTCTTTTGATAACTTAAAAATGGAGCTTCATGTGTGTTTAATCCGATACCGTGACCAAGACCGTGACTGAAGTATTCGCCATAACCAGCTTGACTGATAACCTTTCGTGCACTTGCATCCACAGTATGATTGAGGATTCCTGGTTTGATTGTACTTTCAGCCTCGTTTTGTGCTTCCAAAACAATATTATAAACAGCTTCCTGCCTGGTTGAAGGTGCTCCCAAAAAAACGGTGCGGGTCATATCTGAACAGTATCCCTGATAAAACACTCCCATGTCGATAACAACACTATCACCTTTCCTTAATACACGATCAGTATAGTAGGGGTGAATGGTCCAGCTGCTTTCACTGGAAGCAATAATCGGCAGAAAGGATGGTCCTTCCAATTGAACATCATCATAAATCAGGCGCAATAGCTGATGATGATAATGTTTTTCTGTTTGCCCCGGTTTCAGCATCGGCAAGAATTGATCAAGAATATTTTCTGCCTTTCGCTGTGCCGTCTCCAGCAACTGTATTTCATATTCGCTTTTGATCATCCGTAATTTCTCAATCAAATCAGACAATTTGACTTTAATCGGTTTAAAAGTTTTGCGAAGGTCCAATACCGACTGATAGCTTAAATGATCTTCTACTGCAATGTTTCCTGCTTTCTTATCCAGAATCAATTTTTTTGCCGCCGCAATTAAATCATTGTGTTGAATCAATTGACCCGTTTCAACAAGCTCTATATCAATCCCAACGACTTCTCTCTTTATTTTCTGATTATTCCGATAGTGACTTATCAGACAGATGCTGTCTTGAAATAATATCAATATCGCAAATTCTCCAGTATACCCGGACAAATATCTGATATTATCCGAATCCTGAACAATGAAGCAGTCAATCCCTTCCTGACCCATGTGATTTTGAGCCCTGACAATTCTATTTTGAATATCTGTTTTTATGCTTTTTTCCATTATTATCCCCAGCTGATTCGGTCAGTCAGCTGTATTTTTTTAGATCAATACCGTATTTTGCGACCCGCAGCCCCATTTTACGCTCGGTAACTTCAAGCATACGGGCTGCCTTTGCCATATTACCCTTTGATGATTTCAGAGCATCTTCAAGCATCTCAACTTCCAGCCTGTCCAATGCATCCTGCAAACCGCTGAACGGTGCACTGTCGGTCGATTCAGCCGATTGAAGACTCGGCGGCAGCAGGTTTCCGTGAATTACTCCGTCAGAGGTCAAAAGAACAGCACGCTCAATACAGTTTTCCAGTTCCCGCACATTACCGGGCCAATGATAGCTGATAAGCAGCTCAATTGCAGGGGTTGATATTCGTTTTATATCCTTATTATTAAGCCTTGCATACTTTTCCACAAATGCATCTGCAAGCAGGATGATATCCGACTTGCGATCACGCAAGGGGGGCATATTAATCGGGAAGACATTTAATCTATAGTAAAGATCCTCGCGAAACCCTCCTGTTGACATCATCTCCTCAAGCGGTCGATTAGTAGCAGCAATTATACGTACACTCACTTTGATTGTTTCAGTACCGCCCACTCTCTCAAACTCCTGTTCCTGAAGAACCCGCAACAGTTTCACCTGGGTCATTGGAGACAAGTCGCCGATTTCATCAAGAAAGATGGTCCCGCTGTGAGCAAGCTCAAAACGGCCTTTGCGTGAA
This sequence comes from Spirochaeta sp., assembly GCA_003454605.1. GTDB lineage: Bacteria > Spirochaetota > Spirochaetia > UBA9216 > UBA9216 > Thalassospirochaeta. The sequence continues at coordinate 17,167 of DMKD01000373.1, forward strand.
GCAATAGCAGAAGTAAACGCCCCCTTTTCATGACCAAAAAGCTCACTCTCAATGACTGATTCGGGCAGAGCTGCGCAGTTCACCTTTATGAAGGGCATATGTGCGCGGGGACTGTTGTAATGAATAGCCTGGGCGGCAAGCTCTTTCCCGGTGCCGCTTTCTCCTCGTATCAGAACGGTTGCATTACTACCTGAAACCTGCTGCACAAGATCAAAGACCTCACGCATGGCATTTGATTTTCCTATTATATTCTTTGGAGTAAAGGTGCTTTCAAGCTTCTTCTGGAGCTCCTTGTTACGGTCCTTCTCCTCTTGTACACGACGGCGGACCTTCACAGCCTGAGCAATCATCGAACCAACTATCTTTATGAACCTTACATCAGAGCTGAAATCATCTTCTCCGTCATGCTCTCGGTCAATACTCAAGGTCCCGATTATCCGGCCTTCTATCTGAATCGGAACACAGATGAATGCATTCTTCCGACTGCCTAACGCCCCGCGTGTCTTTGTTTTATCAAGGAAATCAGGATCATCGTTAACATCAGGGACAACTTCGGACTCTCCACTTTTAATCACCCGTCCGACTATCCCCTCCCCTGGGCTGTACCGCCCCAGGACACGCTGTCTATCAGAAAGCCCGTGAGCGGCCTCAATCTGAACTTCTTCAGTGAGCCTGTTTAGAAGTGTAACCATACTGCGCTTCATATCCAGTTCAGCTGAGAGCACATCGAGAATGGGAAATATAGCATGCTGAAGATCGGGACTTCCATCGAGGATACTGCTGATCTTATAGAGAGCGGACTGTTCTTTTATCTGTCTGCGATAGTGAGATTCTCTGATATCCATTAACTTCGTTTACTCCAGAACCAGCATCTATATCGATATTTTCCTACAAAAATGTAGGGTTTTCTAAACTATATCCAGTTCAGCTGATAAAGTTAAGCCTATTTTCGCCAAATCAGGATTTTTTACTTTACATCCGGGCATTTATGGTGTAATTAGTGACATAGATGAAGGATCGAGTAGAGAAAAAGCGACTGGCAATACTCAGAGTACTCAGAGATGCGGGAGACCCACTCGCAAGTAAAACGATTACCGACGAACTTCTTGATATCGGATATGATATTAGCCCCCGAACTATCCGTCACCATCTGAAATCGATGGATGAAGAAGGGTTGACCGAATATTCTGAAAAACACGGGCGGTTCATCACAGCTGCAGGTATACGCGAACTTGAAGCATCAAGGGTTTTCGAAAAGGTTGGTTTTCTCAATACCCGAATTGAACAGATGGCATGGCGGATGGACTTCGATATCCGAAGCCAGAAAGGCTCGGTCATCGTTAACATCAGCTTTATTAAGAAAGACGATCTTGAAAAAGCAGTCGAACTGTTGATACCGGTATTCAAAACTGGTTACACGATGGGACAGCTTGTGAGACTTTATAACGAAGGTGAGCAGATTGGCACACATTCGGTTCCCGAAGGATGGGTCGGCCTTGGAACTGTATGCTCTTTTACGCTTAACGGTGTTTTAACCAAAACCGGAATCCCGGTGCAGTCCCGTTTCGGAGGACTGCTTCAGGTAGAGAACTCTGAGCCGACCCGCTTTGTTGAGATAATCAACTACGACGGGACGAGCATTGATCCGCTTGAGATCTTCATTCAGAGCGGCATGATGGACTTTTCCGAGATTTGCGATTCAGGCAGCGGAAGAATAGGCGCGAACCTCTTTGAGATCCCCTCTGAAGCAAGACGTCAGGCAGTCCGCATTGCAGGCAGGATGGAAAAACTCGGGCTGGGCAATGTACTGAAGTTCGGTTTCCCTGAGCACCCGCTTCTTGAAATACCGATAAGCATCGGCCGCGCTGGCGGAATTGCCATAGGCGGACTAAACCCGATTGCCGCTTTAATTGAAGCGGGATTGGATGTAAAATCACATGCGGTTTCTGATCTTGCTGATTTCAGTAGTCTGTTTCACTTCTCTTCCTTGCCGGCCAGAATTCAGCTTTTCCGTTGAAATTTACCCTTAACTACCTCTAAAACATCTCCACATTCTAAGAACTGTTAAATTCATGGTCATTATTGCCACAAATAGTCCTAATCACACCAAATATATTGACTTACAAGCCTTTTAGTGGCAATATATTGCCACAATTATGGATTTTAACAGAAATGGAGTTATTCTATGCAGCAAAAACAGGGACTATACGATCCTTCATTTGAACATGACGCTTGCGGTATCGGCTTCACTGCCAATATTACAGGGGTTCCCGAACACCAGATTATTGTCGACGGACTGACAATACTCAAGAAACTCGTTCACAGGGGCGCCGAAACAAATGACAACACCGGCGATGGTGCAGGCATCCTGTTTCAAATTCCCTACAGCTTCTTCAGAAAGGAATGCGAATCACTCAAAATCAAACTGCCTGAAGACGGTAAATACGGAATAGGTATGTTCTTTCTGCCGCTTGATCCGTCTCAGAATAAGGATGCGGTCAAAATAATTGAAGAATCATGTGCCGACAATGGAGCCGAGATTCTCGGGTGGAGAAATGTTCCAGTGTCAACGGACTGTCTCGGCGAAAAAGCAGAAGCTTCACGCCCTGATGTTAAGCAGGCGTTTATAAGCAGCAGAAACCTTGAAGGCAAGGATCTCGAACGAAAATTGTACGTAATCAGAAAAGAAATAGACAACCGGGCTGCCGCCGCCCACTTCTCAAATGAAGACGTTTATTCAGTATCAATGTCCTCAAGGACTATCGTATATAAGGGAATGTTTGTAGCACCCCAGCTAGAAGGATTTTTCGACGATTTAAGACGAGAAGATTTTAAAGCAGCTTTTGCTATCGTTCATCAGCGCTACAGCACAAATACCTTCCCTTCATGGATATTGGCACAGCCCTTCCGATGCATTGCACACAACGGGGAGATTAACACCCTGAAAGGCAATCTTAACAGAATGCAGGCCAGAGAACCGAACCTTTATTCGGAGGAATTCGGCGACGATCTTAAAAAACTTCTGCCGATTACAAACAACACGCTGTCTGATTCCGCCAACTTTGACTCAGTACTTGAGCTACTGATGTCTTCGGGACGAAGTATCGAGCACTCTGCAATGATGATGATGCCCGAAGCATTCGGCCAGACCTATCACATAAGCCAGGACAGAAGAGCATTCTACGAATACCACTCTGCCATCATGGCCCCCTGGGACGGTCCTGCAGCGATTGTATTCACCGACGGCGAGAAGATAGGCGCATCCCTCGACCGTAACGGATTGCGTCCCGCAAGATGGACTCTGACAAAGAAGGGTCGCTTCGTTCTTGCATCAGAATCCGGCGTTCTCGACTTCCCTCCCGAAGACATCCTCAAGCACGGACGTCTTGCACCGGGCAAGATGATAGTAGTCGATATGCTGCAGAACAGGGTTCGCTATGACAACGAGATCAAATCAGAAATCTCACGCTCTCAGCCCTACAGGCGATGGCTTGAAGAAAACAAGATAGAACTGCGGGGCTTATTCCAGGTCCCCGAGATTCACGAAACCGATCCCGAACGAATAAAACAGTACCAGAAGGTCTTCGGCATAAGCCACGAGGAGCTGACAAAGGTAATAGCTCCGATGGCCTCAGACGGAAAAGAGCCGCTCTCTTCGATGGGAAACGACGAAGCTCTTGCAATCCTGTCAAACAGACCGTCACTTCTGTTTGATTATTTCAAACAGCTCTTTGCTCAGGTAACCAACCCGCCGATTGACCCCTACCGCGAGAACCTAGTGATGAGCCTCATGAGCTATATCGGACGGGAAAGAAACATGCTGACTGAAACAAGCGAACACTGCCACCAGTTGAAGCTGCAGCATCCCATTCTGTCTAACGACGACATAAGACGCCTGAAGGCGATTGATCTGCATGGTATGAGCTCGGCAGTCATCAATACAGTTTATCCGGTCGCAAAAGGCGGTGACGGACTTGAGGCAGCCCTGGAACGGATATGTGCTGAGGCAATTGAAAAAGTAAAGAGAGGCAGCACATTCGTAATCCTCTCCGACAGATATATCGACGCCGACAGCGCTCCGATCCCGTCACTACTTGCAGTTTCGGCAGTACACCATGCACTGGTAAGCGCAAAACTACGACAGATTGCCGGACTGTTCATCGAAACCGGAGAAGCACGTGACGTTATGCACATGGCAGTGCTGCTAGGCTACGGCGTCTCAGCGATCAACCCCTATCTTGTATTCGATAGCCTTACAGAACTTCAGAACGAGGGTTATCTGAATGCTGACATGAAATTGGAAAATGCAGCCGAGAACTATATTCAGGCCTGCAAGACAGGAATTCTGAAGATTCTATCAAAGATGGGCGTTTCAACCCTGCGTTCATACAGAGGTTCACAGCTGTTCGAGGCAATCGGATTAGAAGGGCCGTTCATTGAAAAATACTTCACCGGAACGGCCTCACGTATCGGTGGAATAGGTCTTGCAAAACTCGCTGATGATTCAGCGGCACGGCACAAGACTGTTTTCAATAAGAAACCTAATGCCAACCCGGGAGTAATACAATCGGGCGGAAAACTGCACTATCGCCGATTCTCTGAGAAGCACCTCATGACCCCCGAAGCGGTGGTAAACATGCAGCGGGCGGCACGCAATAATGACGCTGAAGCCTATAAGATATTCAGCGCTGACATAAACAATACATCCGAGAAGCTCTGTACACTGCGAAGCCTTTTCAAGTTCAAGGAAGCTGAAGCGATCAGCATCGATGAGGTAGAACCGGCATCTGAAATTGTAAAACGCTTTGTATCATCGGCGATGTCACTCGGTTCAATCAGCCGTGAGGCTCATGAAACCCTTGCGATTGCAATGAACCGCCTCGGCGGCATGAGCAACTCGGGTGAAGGCGGAGAGAATGTTGAGCGCTATATTCCGCTTGAAAACGGCGACTCAATGAACGGAAAGGTAAAGCAGATTGCATCTGCGCGTTTCGGCGTAACAAGCAACTACCTCTCACAGGCCCAGGAACTGCAGATTAAGATTGCTCAGGGCGCAAAGCCCGGCGAGGGCGGCCAGCTGCCCGGATATAAAGTCGATAACTTCATCGGTAAAAACCGTTACGCCAACCCCGGCACAACTCTAATCTCACCTCCCCCTCACCACGACATCTATTCGATTGAGGACCTTGCCCAGCTCATCTATGACCTTAAATGCGGCAACCCCGAAGCCAGGGTATCGGTCAAGCTCGTATCAGAAGCAGGTGTCGGAACAATTGCTGCGGGTGTTGCCAAGGGTAAGGCGGACATGATACTGATAAGCGGCGGCGACGGAGGAACGGGTGCATCACCTATTTCATCAATCAAGTATGCCGGAATGCCCTGGGAGCTCGGACTCGCCGAAACCCAGCAGACGCTTGTGATGAACGGCCTGCGCAAGAATGTGCGGATACAGACCGACGGGCAGATGAGAACAGGACGTGACATTGTAGTTGCCGCCATGTTAGGCGCCGAGGAATTCGGTTTCGGAACGGCCTCTCTGGTAACACTCGGATGCGTCATGATGAGAAAATGTCACAAAAACACCTGTCCCGTAGGTGTAGCAACCCAGGATCCTGAACTCAGAAAACGTTTCACAGGAAAGCCTGAACATTTGATGAACTACATGACCTTCGTAGCCGAGGAAACACGTTCTATTATGGCAGCTCTTGGATTCAAATCCATTGATGAGATGGTCGGCCGCACCGACAGACTCGAAATGGATAATACGATAGGTAGATGGAAGGAGCGCGGCATAGACCTCTCCGCAATTCTGTATCAGCCTGAAGCTGATTCAAGAGAAGAGTTCCTCTGTACTGCCGACAACAAAATCAGCCTTGATGCTCACCTCGATGCAAGCCTTCTCAAAAAAGCCGCAGATGTAATTAAAGACAAGAACAAATCGGTAGTGATTGAATCAAAGATTAAAAACACCGACCGCTCGGTAGGCGCGACCCTGAGCTGCAGGGTATCCAACCAGCACGCACATATCGGCCTGCCCGAAAAAAGCATTCATTGTAAGTTCGACGGCCACGCTGGTCAGAGTTTTGGAGCATTTCTTGCTCCTGGTGTACGCTTCGAGCTCGCAGGCACAGCAAACGACTACCTCGGCAAAGGCCTCTCGGGAGGACAGATTATCGTTTATCCCCCGGAGGGAACGATATTCCGATCCCAGAACAACATAATTACCGGAAACGTCAACCTCTTCGGCGCTACCGGCGGTGATGTGTTTATAAGCGGAATGGCAGGCGAACGCTTTGCCGTCAGAAACAGCGGAGCGACCGCAGTCGTTGAAGGCGTAGGAGATCATGCCTGCGAATATATGACTGGAGGAAAGGTCGTCGTCCTTGGTAAAACCGGCCTGAACTTTGCAGCCGGAATGAGCGGCGGCGTTGCCTACGTTCTTGATGAAGACCAGCTGTTTGATACGAAGTGTAATCTTGAAATGGTCAATGTAGAGCCGATTTCAAATAATACGGAACTTGCCGAACTTAAAAGTCTGATTGAAAAGCATATTGACCTAACAGGAAGCAGGTATGCCGCAGGAATACTGGATGACTGGACCGAGATGTCACCTGCATTTGTAAGAGTAATCCCCTTAAGGAGTACAAAATAATGGGAAGCGACAGAGGCTTTATTGAAATAGACAGAGTAGAAAAAACCTATGCACCCGTAAAGGAACGCATACAGCATTATAATGAGTTTGCAATCAGACCAAATGTGAAACAGCTTGAAGCACAGGGTGTACGCTGCATGGACTGCGGCATCCCCTACTGCCATGCAATGGGCTGCCCTCTTGGTAACCTGATTCCGGAATGGAACGACCTCGTTTACAAGGGGCAGTGGAAAAAAGCCTACGAAAGGCTCGCGGCAACCTCAGCCTTCCCGGAGGTTACCGGCAGAATATGCCCTGCCCCCTGCGAAAAATCATGCACAATGTCGATAAACAGCGCGCCTGTTTCCATCCAGGAGCTCGAACTTGCCATTATTGAGCGAGCTTTTGCTGAAGGCTGGGTTGTTCCTGAACCGCCTAAGACTGAAACAGGCAGAAGGGTAGCAGTAATAGGTTCAGGCCCAGCCGGCCTCACTACCGCATCAAAACTGAGAAAGCTCGGTCATGAGGTAACAGTATTCGAAAAATCCGACCGCATAGGCGGACTTATGCGATACGGAATACCGGAATTCAAACTCGAAAAAAAGATCCTCGACCGTAGAATAGAGATCATGAGGGCGGAAGGTGTACGTTTTGAAACCGAGGTATCCATCGGTGAAGATATTTCAGCAGACTACCTCAGGCGCTCTTTTGATGCGATCCTTATAGCGGTAGGCGCCGGAAAACCGCGCGACATCCCTGCAGGCGGGCGCGGACTTGAAGGAATCCATTTCGCGATGGAATATCTGACACTGTCAAATAAGCATTGCGAGGGAGATCTCGATTTTGGAGAGATCATTTCCGCCAGAGAAAAAAACGTGCTTGTGATCGGAGGCGGTGACACAGGCTCCGACTGTGTTGGTACAGCAATCCGTCATGGAGCCCGCTCGGTAAGGCAGATAGAGATCATGCCCAAACCTCAGGAATGGACCAAACCCACAAACCCCCAATGGCCGGACTGGCCGAACACACTTCGAACCTCAACATCCCACAAGGAAGGATGTGAGCGGGACTGGGG
>DMKD01000121.1 GCA_003454605.1 Spirochaeta sp.
CGAGGGTGCAGTAAAATCCGCAAAACTCGCCCATTTCCATTTCCATCATCGTCTCAAGGCAGGCACCGGTACTTGAAAAATTAATCAGCCTTGCGGGTAGAATCTCACCCTTATATCGGAATGAAACACTGATATTAACAGAATAGCGATCATATGCCCTCTGCTCGGCCCCGCTCTTTTCTGAGGGATTTTCACCGATGCCCAGTTTGTAAAGCCCGGCTATCATATTTGATAATCCGTCTTTTTCGGTATTGGAAAGATTGGAAAACATCACACCATAGCCAGGAAGGCTGCAGTCATCGGCAATCGAACGCATAATACGCCCCCGAATTGAAATCGACAATTCATTCCCGAGAGAAATTTTTAAAGGATAGACAGTTCCAACGGTGACTTTCTCCGATATCCTGATAAAACATCCACCCATAGAGATATCTTCAAGATAACCCAGCTCATAAGATTCGCTATATTCGAGCGAAACACCCAGGTCGATATCAAAGCGGCTTGCCTGCTCCCACCATCTGAGGCGCGGATTGAAGTACGGGGCAATAATGTGCTTCCTGAAAAACAAACCCGCCACAACAAAAAGAAGCAGATTAAAGATAATTACACCCATCAGTGAAATCATTGGATTTCTTATATAAGCAATTATGTTATAGGCAAAAAGACAGGCGGCTGAAGCGATAAATGTCCACCACCCCGCTTTAGTTACCATGAATATTGAAACCGCTGCAACAGGGTAAATAACGAGAATAAGTATATCTGAAACTGTCATTTTGGTGAGGATACTTCCAGCTCCCCAGAGCGGAAGAATATTGATATAAGCGTTAGCCAGGATGGTTAGAATTGGAGTAAGCAGCATGAGTATAGAAAAAATAAGGATACTCACCGGGCGCTTTACACTTTTCATACTATGTCTCCTTTTCAAATTTTTAGATCATATCTAATAATAACTCACATTTACAAAATTTACATGCAGAATATTGATTATGGAACCAGAATATATCATTCTTATCATGTGTACAGAGTTTCAAAAACAGCTTTATTTCTGCTAATCCTCACACAAATCATTCTATTTCAGAGCTGTTCTCTCTTTATGCTGGATTCAAACCTTTCACCGGAAGAATATCTGCCTGAAACAGTTCTTATTGTAGCAGATGAAGCGATATATACTGATATATCGGCTCGAATAGACACCTACCGAAACGACATCTCTAAAGACGGGATAACATCGGCAATACTTTTATGGGATTCTGCAGATGACTGCTCTGATCTAAAATCTATTTTACAATCCTATCATGGTAAGGCTGAAAGCGGATTTTTTATCGGCGGGATCCCGCCGGCCTGGTATGAACAGTCGGCTTTCGGACAAACTGAGGTATTCCCTTCAGATCTTTACTATATGGAAATGGATTTTACGATTCCCACACCGAGCTGGAAGTTGATTTTTACATCTCCAGACTAACCGGATCCTCAGATGATATAAATTATTACTTTGACAAACTCCACTCCTATAGACTGGGGACGGGTCCGACACCGATCTATGACGGTGCATTCATCTTCAAGGATGACGACTGGCACAACAACTACAGGAACAATGATTTCGGTCTTGAGATGATATATACTAGGGTCGATTTCTACCAGGATACCTGTAATACAACAAAATCCACCTATATCGACAGGATGGCAGAGAGCGGAACAGAGTATGTCTATCAATGGATTCACGCCTTTCCGCCCGCACTCTTTATTGATGTTGAGGGGGAATATGAAATAATCAAGGCCGATGACATCGACAGCAGTTTTAAAGGCAACTTCTACAATCTTTTTGACTGCCAGGCGGCACGATTCACAGTCAAGAATATGGCTTCAAGCCTAATCTCCGGTACTGATTCCTGCATAGCTGTTCTTGGATCCACCAAAACCGGCGGAGTTTACTATCCCGTTGAATTCCACAAATCTTTGGGCCTTGGGGCATGCTGGGGAGCCGCATATAAATCATGGTATAACACCGAAGGTTTTGATGACGACAGCTGGTATCTTGGAATGATCATGATGGGTGATCCTGTAATAAGGATGTATAATGCTTCGGCCTCCGACCTTGCCGCAGGCAGCCGCTCATTGTCCAATATGATACCGATCTCGGATGAAGAGAAAGACGAAATCTATCTGCAGTTGAGAGACTTCAGCCCCCCGAGCGGGCTGGCCGCAGATCTTCTTGAAGATCTTCAGCAGAGTGGGAATGATCATTGATACCCTTGTAACGCTCAACCTTTTACTGTAATACTTCACGCATGAAAATGATTATCCACATAATAACTGTTTTACTGATTACTGCAGCGGCAGCCTGGGCAGCGCCGTCTTTGCCGGCACCCCTGATAAATGCCGAATCAGCCATCCTCATTGACGCAGCAACAGGGACGGTACTTTTTGAAAAAAACGCGGATACTCCCATCCCCCCGGCATCGATGACCAAGCTGATGACCATTCACACCGCCCTTGAATTCATCAATGACGGAAGGGCCGACGCGAATGCCCTTGTACCGGTTTCAGCAGCGGCTGATTTCAGAAACCTCCCGCCGCGTTCGTCTCTTATGTTTATTGAGCAGGGGCAGCGCGTCACGCTGATTGAACTGCTTCAGGGACTGGCACTTCCATCGGGCAATGACGCGGGTATTGCGGTTGCAGAATACCTCGCCGGCAGTGTGGAAAATTTCGTGGCATTGATGAATGAGCAGGCGGAAAAGCTTGGCATGCTTCAAACCCGCTTTTATGATTCTTCGGGCCTTTCTGAAAAGAATGTTACCACAGCACGCGAATTCGCAGATTTCTGCCGTATATATATTGAGAATAACAGCAGATACAATGAACTGCTACATCTTCCTCAAAGCTTCACCTATCCTAAGGATAAAAACCTCGCGGCCTCGGGCAAAAGTGTTCATGGACCGATAACACAGAAAAACCACAATCTTCTGATAGGCAGGATGGCATCGGTAGGCGGACTTAAAACCGGCTACATAGATGAGTCAGGGTATAACTTCGCAGCGACCGCTGTCCAGGGCAGCCGCAGGCTGATCCTGGTAACAATGGGCGGGCCCGGCAGCTCCTCATCAGACGGCTCACTGAAACGGGCAATCGACGCCGCTGTACTGCTAAGCTACGGCTTCTATGCCTGGATCGAATACCTACCGCAGGTTCCGATCGACGAAAGAATAGAGATCTACGGGGGCGCGGCAGACAGTTTGGGTCTCGTTTACAGCCCTGCAGCTGATATCCTTATTCAAACAGCCATGCTTGATGAGCTTGAATTTATACCGCATCTCCATGAGATTAAACTGCCGTTATCTGAAGGCAGTCTTATCGGGCGATGGCAGCTGGTGCTGAACGGCACAGAGCTTCAAAGCGGTATTATAACTGCGGCGGAGGAAGTGAAAAAAGGCAATATTTTCAGAAGGATATTTGACAGGCTCCAGTAATCGGCTGCTCTATATTATTAGAGCATTATCAATAAGAAAGGTACGTAGAAGTTCTTTGCTGACCGGTTTTTCCAGATATCCGTCATAACTAAGCAGTGACAATCGTTCCTGAAAAACACGTTCGGGATAGGCCGAAATAAAGTAAACCTTAATATCAGGATAGTCAGCCTTGATTGCCTCACATGCATCAAGACCGGCTTCATTAGTTTCCATATTTATATCAAGAAATGCAACATCAGGCTTATGTTCATGTACCGCATCTACAGCCTCAAGTCCGGTCTGAGCCTCGGATTTAATATCAACACCGAAAGCTGACAGTGTCATAGAGAGGAATAATCTTAAAATACTTTCATCTTCTGCAATAATCGCTTTCATTTTATCGCATATGCCCTTTTTATATACATAAAAATATATAGCAGGGCACAAAACAATTCCAATATTTAAAACATTATTTATTTTATTGAAATACTATCCTGCCTGACCGGCGATGCTCCAAAAAGGATTAATCTATCTTTTATATCCTGAGAGGATAGAATACACCCTCTCGGCACCAATAGAATACAGAAAACTTACTAGCCTCGGTCCCTTTTCCTTGCCGATCAAAGCCTGGTAAATTGCCGGGAAAAAATCAGCTGATTCAAGACCGAAGGCTTCGGCTGCAGCATAAACGTTGGTGCTGAACTCACGCTCTTCCATTGAATCCATCTTCTCTTTTACTGCATCGGCAAGCATTGAAAGTGCTCCAGCCTGGGCATCCGAAACATCAGCCGCAGATGCTTCAGGAGTCTTAATCTCAAACTGAAAATCCTCAGGAGCAAACGCCTTTACCCAGTTCCATGCACATTCCGCACGTTTACGAAGCTTGGGTTTTTGGGCTTCGGTTACATCACCAAGATTATCTATTACCTTCTCTATGTC
>DMKD01000013.1 GCA_003454605.1 Spirochaeta sp.
AAATTCACTGAAGCATCGGCAGCACCGGTTTCGATATAGAAAACGGCGTCATCGGGTGCGGCGGGCAGATAAAACACCCGGCCTCTGAGATAATCAGAAGGCTGTCTGACTATTTCAACGAGGATATCTGAACCGATGTAGAGCTTATGTAGTTCTTCCTGCGGATCAAAGCGGAAAAGCAGTTCATGTTCCGAGAAGGGACCGGCAAACAGAGAGTGAAGTCCGAATGAGGACGGGCCGCCGCCGGGAATGTAGAAAAAATCCGACATTCCGGTATCTTCCGTAAGATTTATTTCCATATTTCCGGCTGATACAAGCCTGACAAACTCATCTTCACCACCGATATAACCCAGCCGGAAAGTTGAGTCATCAAAATTATCGGTGAATGCCGCTTCAAAGAGGATCTTTTCCAGAATAAGCAATGATACTGTTATATCCGGCGACTGAGAGAACGTCAGGCCGCTGGAAATGCCGGGATAACTGAGGCCTTCGTTAAAACCGGATTCAGGGCTGAACCCGAACCCCGCTGAAGCACTGAGGTTCACCTTCCAGCTTCCTGAAAGAAAGAGGCTGACATCTTCACTGTCGATATCGGTGTCGTAAAATGACGATGGGCTTTCTTCTTCCGGCAGCAGAACTTCCTGTGCCGGCAGCATCAAAGCGGAAACAAAAGTCAGAATCAGTAAAAATACTGTGAAGCAGGGCGCAGCTCTCGTCATTTGCTTAAAGTATAGCCTGTTTTACCTGTTTTGTACTGAATAAAGAAAAAAATTGGAAGATTGATTTTTTGAAGAAAGTAGACGACAATTATACCAAATGGATATTAATGAAACAGACAAACAAAAGGCTGCAGCATTCATTCAGAGGTTGACTGCAAATCCCGCTCTGAAAGGTTTCTCCCTGCTTCAACGCGAAGAACAGATTCTTCAATTCCTGACCGTCAATTCACGACAGCTTTATCCGACCCTTTCCTCACAGTCATTTTTTTCCGGTAAAAGCTGGGAAACAATATGCTCGATCCTTATCTCGGTATTATACGAGACGACTGATCAGGAAGTTATCCCGGATATCAGGCTGCTGGTAAATAAAATGGATTTTACCTTCTTTACCTTTCTCAGACAGTCGAATTTGGATGAAGGCGAAGCAAAACAGATTATTATGGATCTGCTTTTGAAAATGCTTGCAAATGAACAGGCCAGGCGTGTGTTTACCGGTTCTCTAGCCGCTATACACTACAATATAGTGAAGAAATTCATAGTCGAGGTGTATCGCCGCCGGAAATATATTCATTTTGAAATCCTGAAGGTTGAGAAACTGAAAATGGGTGAAAAAGAGATTGAAAACATGATTGATCTGGCTATGCTTCTCAAACCCCTCGTCTACATGTTTTCGCAGCAGGGTACGGCCATGAAGAATACTGCAAACGGCAATATTTTTCCAAACCACTTTACGGAAGCAATTGCCCAGAGTCTTTCGGCAAAGGCTCCTGCAGTGCCTCCGCGTGTTTTTAAGAGCGCAATGAATGCGAATGCTTCATTCTCGGATAATAATCAGATTGAGGCTAGCGCGAGAATGGGAAATATTCTTGCGGCAATGTGCAGAAATTATAAACCCGAAGTAAAGAAAGACCGCGGAGCAGATACCGCGATGAAGAGCTGGATAAACGTTGCCCGTAAAAATTATAAGTTTTACGGTTACGACATTAAGATGCTGGATGAACTTTATAATATAGCGGCTGATAACGGATGGTAGGAAATGATGGATAAAAAAAACTTTTCAATTATTGAGAATATTGTACTCGCGGCAATCTTTTTGGTGCTCATACAAACTTTTATTGAAGATTTTGCTGTTGTTGCAGGATGGAGCTGGTCGATAAGAAGGATTCTTGTTTTGACAGGGTTCTGTTTCGATATCTTTTTTACGATCGAGTTTCTTACCCGAACCTACCGGGCTATTTCACGCGGTAATTTGAGAGAATATCTTGTGACAAGACGCGGCTGGATAGATCTTCTGGCCTCAATCCCTCTTCTGCTGCTGAGTTCAGGCCCGGCCGCTATCGCTGTACTCATGGGTGGCGGAGCTATAACAGGTGCAGCCGGAATCCTTAATGTGCTGAAGGTTGTGAAAGCAGTAAGGATTGCAAGAATCCTGAGGCTTCTCAGAGTTCTGAAGATCTTTAAGCAGATAAAGAATACAGATTCGGTTATGGCTCAGCGCCATATTTCCAAGATAACAACGATTGGAGTATCGGTTTTTGTCGGTATTCTTCTGTTTGCTTCTATTTTTATTCAGATGCTGTCTCTGCCTACCGAGTCTCGTGAGAACGAAAAAGTAGTTACTGATGTGATGCTTGCCTACGAAAAATCCCCCGCGGCTGTGCAGACTTATTCAAATCTTCTTATAGTAAAAGAAGCTGGTGAGACAGTGTTCACCAGATATGAAAATGATTACTATGATACTGCTTTCGGTTTCAACGATTATCTCTATGCCGAATATCTTGATTATGAATTCTTTTTCGATTTGAGGGGTATTGAAAAAGTGCAGTCGATGAATAATCTGCTGTTTTTCTTAATTATTCTATCTCTTGTTCTTGCATACACCCTCTTTTACAGTCCGCACTTTGCTATTACAATCAGTGATCCTATTCATGTAATGAGGCGCGGTCTTGAGGAACAGTCATATAATTTTGAAGTGAAGATTAATCCGGAATTCGAAGAAGATGATATATTCCGTCTTGCTGAAAACTACAATGATATCTATCTGCCGCTGAAAGACAGGTCACAGGCTGAAGATGAGCCCGATGCTGATTCTCTGGAGCTTAAGATGGACGATATAAAGAACATGTTCTAATGATAGTTTCCATGATACAGTTTGTTTTTGAGTTTCCCGAAGTCGGGAACATCAAGGACAAGAGGCGGATAGTCAAATCTTTAAAGGAAAAATTGATAAAAAAATTTCATGTCACTGCCGCCGAGGTGGATTTGCAGGAATCACTCAGATTCACTCAGATAGGAGCCGCAATAATATCAAATTCAGCAACATTTGGAGAGTCGGTGATGCAGAAGGTCCTCAAATTCGCTGAAGATGAGGTTCCCGGAAGACTTCACAACGTCGAGATACACTCAGAGAACTACTAACCTTCAATCTCTTCAGGTTCATTAATATCAAAGAGGTAGATCGGTTCTATTTTAAAGATCTTGTTCAGCTCTGTGGAATTAATAAATTCGTTGTCAGATTCAAGATGCAGATCAAAAAAATGCTTCACCGGTTTGTAGCCGTCAGCCTCAAGTTCAAGTATGAATGAGAAAGTTTTTTCCTCTCCGATCGTTTTTGCTTTTACCGGAAACGGCCAGAATAAAAATCCGCCTTCTGTTTCTTTAACAAGCGGAGACGGATTATTCCATCTCTTCCCGTGCATCGGTACAAGTTCGCCGTTCATCTTCAGTGAAATGGCATTTCCAGCGTGAGGTGCGAAAGTTTTCCCGTCAATAACCTTACCCTTGATAATAGGGAAGTTAAACAGGGGCGGTTCCGGTACTACCTGAGTTGAGTCCGAAACATCATTCCTCCGGCGGTTGCCGACCTGCCTGATTCCCACATTAGCGAGTGCCGCGATATCAGCAATGATTTGCGGTTTATCTATGACGGTCTTGCCTATGTGTGCAAGCCCCCTTGATGAGGTAGTATAGATTGAAGGTATTCTGTTCAGAACATAGCAGACAACATCTATTTTACTTGTTTCGGTATTGGTGCAGCCCAACTGTTCGATATATGCCTGATCAGAAAAGATCTCTTCGACGGTATCTATTACGAGTTCTTCCATTAGGTTGTGTATTTCCATTCAGTCCTCCAGTAAATTTCCTGCCATGGAGGGCAGGTTGCTGAGATGAAGTTTGCAAATGCAAACTTCAAAATGATAAAATAACATGGAAGTTATTTTATCATTCCTCCTGATCTTCCGAATTGATTTCAATTATCTCTTTTATATCATCAACACAGAATAGAAAATCTTTAAGTGTCTCTTTTAAAGAATAGTAGTTAAGCCCTGCAAAGTAAACCTTGGAGAAAACAGAAAAGTTAAAATCTTCAAATTTCTGGATGTTCATATAACAGCCGTATTCGTAACAGATTTTAAGCATCTCCTCGAGGCGTTCCTGGATAAAGGCCGCCATTCGGGGTGAGAAGGAAAAGGTGAAGGCAATTTCGAGAAATTTACTGTCGTCGTCAATAAAGAACCCGCCGCAGAAATCAGAGTCTTTTTCGAAACCTGATGAATATGTATTATCACTGATTTCGCCCTCGGCAAGATCGTATCCGAGTTCTTTGAATATAACGTTGACACGTCTTATTCTCTCTTTCATAAGTTTAGTATATTTCATGTTGAATCCTTGTATATAAATGTATTATGTAATCGGGCAATTGACAAGAATCAAATGATCTTTCTGAAGATCATCATGATCCTTCTATAAGATGATTAAAATCATCTTTCTCATTCCAGAATGCGTTGTAGATATGTTCCCGGGTGAGTTTGTCTATGTGGCTGAGATTGCTGATGATCGGCTTTACCTTACTCCTGATGTTCGTCTCATTATAAGGGCAGGGAGATTTACAGATCGGAAAATCAAGATTGTCGGATAAACGGCTGACTGCGCTCTCGCGGACCTCGCACATCGGTCTGATGATATGAAGCTTACCCTTAAAAAACTCCTGCACGGGAAGCATCGTCGTAAATCTGCCTCTGAAACAGAGGTTAATCATGGTTGTTTCAACGATATCGTCCAGGTGGTGACCGAGTGCAATTTTGGTATATCCTCTCTCTTCCGCTATATCAAAGAGAACGCGCTTGCGGTTTCTTGAGCATAGATAACAGTTGAAATTATCAGAATAGCTTCCGGGAAACATTTTTACATCAACCGATTCAAAGGGCACATCAATAGCCTTGAAGAATATTCTAAGATCTTCAAGCTGCTGATTGGTTATCGGGTACTCTATCCAGTTAATATGCACTGCATGCAGATCATAGTTAATAGGAAGCCAGCGTTTCCTAAGTGAGAGAGCAAAGGCAAGTGCGAGGGAATCCTTTCCCCCGGAAATTCCTAGAATAACCCTGTCGTTTTCTTCGATCATGTTGAAGCGATTGATTCCCTTACCGGTCTGCTTTACAAACCTCATGACCCACGGCGGAATACTGCCTTTGAAAATTTCATCTGTCGCTGTCATATTTAAAAAAGTCCGTCAGGTAGTTTGAAATCTTCCACGTCAGCTTCAGGAACATAGACCCTTATTTTTCGCAGTGATGAGGTAAAGCCTTCAACGACGGGCCCCGAAAAAACTGATTCAGATTCAATGTATGAGGTCTTACCCGATGTTCCGACAACCGGCAGGTTCACCTCGAATGAAATTGGTTCGGGTACGTCTATAATAAGATCAGAACAACTGCAGGCATCTGATCCGCTGTTCTCATATGCAAGTCTCTGATCAAGATCCGACAGCCTGTTATGCAGTTTATTTTCCGCATCAAAGGGAACCTCGTATACGCATTTGTAGAGGCTGCGCCTGTTAACCATCTCTATCAGCTTCATCACCGGATGAAAATCCTCGGTATAGCGGTTGAAAAAATCGTTATCCGTCAAACCATAGAGATCATCGCTTTTAATTATACCTTCTGTAAGACCTGTGATTACAGCCTTTTTGATCATCGCTGTGGCGATCCTTACTGTTTTATGCCAGTAGACTGTCTTGTACATCAGATATTTGGAAAACAGAATATTCTCGACTGCTGTTATACCCTGATGGTTTATCCCAATTCCGTTCTCTGTCGGCACAATTTTTGATATTGCGAAATCGGTATCCTGAATGCCGTAGGGCACTCCGCAGAAAAAAGCATCGCGGTTGAGATAATCAAGCTTATCCGGATCAAGTACACCCGAGAGAATGTTCCTGAAAAAGATCACCTCTGAATCATCTTCATGCGGCATTTCGAAATTTACAATGGCGGCCGTTTTCGCAGCCGAAGCACCAATGACATTCTCGATGCAGCTTAACAGCGGCTCGGCCAGAATGATTTCACCTGTAAGAACCTCATGGTCCTTTAGCGGCAGCTCTTTAAGGGAGTGAGCATAGGGAAAATGGCCGAGGTCATGCAGCAGGGCCGCACAGAGGAAGGATTTAACACCCTCGAGCGTCAGCGCAATGCAGTCGGGATGTGAAACCAGCCGGTTTATTATCCTTCGGGCAAGGTGGAAAACACCCAGGCTGTGACTAAGCCGGGTATGGGTTGAGCCCGGATAAACGTGATAGGACGGGCCAAGCTGTTTAACGCCGGCAAGTTTCTGAAAGGGTTCAAGGCTTACAAGCTGCTTAAATCCCTTAGAAAGAAAAATGTTCTGCCACAGCGGATCTCTAATGGGTTCGGTAAAATTACTGTTAAGATATTTTAATATGTTCTCTTTCAATTTCTGCTCTTTCGTCTATAATACAGATCAAGCATTGACGAGTCAATTCGCTTCTGGTAGCATTTTGTTAATGAAAAAGAAGATAAGCAGAATTATCGCCTGCTCGATAACAGCCGCCTTGAGTGTGTATCTGTTTTCCTGCCGGCCGGAAGATGAAGCTGATATTAAAACCGAAGCAGCCGGGGAGGCTGTCTCACTTGAGAATACTGCTGATGATGAAAAAATTAATAAAGTAAGAGATGATTCTCTTTTTTCAAGAATATCAGAACCCGAAGGCCGTGATTTTCTGCTATATACAGACGATGCCGAAGATGTCGTTTATCAGCAGGATTTTGAGATTGGTCCGCTGCAGAACTATCTCGGGCTAGATGAGCAGACAGCAGAGATTTTACGGACTGCAGATGATTTTCTCAGATCGATTGTTAATATGGATCCCTCCTACGAACTTGTAGCTTCGGATAAAAAAGACTTTGTTCAAAGGAATATAAGTTTCTCGCTTGAACAGGCAGTGCCTCTGGGCTACAGAATAGGTCTAATTAACACTCTGGCAGAGCCTGTGAGGGCTGATATACGTCTTGAAGGAAAAGAAAGCTTCGCAGAGGGAACAATATACTTTATAATGGAAGGCAGATGGAAGGTCTTTGACTTCCAGATGAATTTTAAAGATTTAAAAAAAGAAGAGACACCGGTAGAATCTGTATGGTATCCTTCAGAAAAGCTTATGTAGGGGTTAACATGGGAAATGCAATAAGCAGAATTGAAAGAGAGTTTATAGTAAAGGCTCTCGATGATAATAAATTCATGCTGAATATGCATGGACTACGGAAAGAATCCGAGGTTGTCATTCTCAATGCTGAAGATGAAGAATTTATTGAGGTATATTCCAAAGAAAGAGATCTCAATGATTTCGAGAAGGACGAGACTGTAAGACTATTTTTCTCATATTACGGTCATATCATGACCTTTAATTGCAAAATACTCAGCTGTGATGAAGAAAAGGCCAGACTTTCATATCCGGATCGGATTTTAAAAAATCTTCAGCGGAAATATGAGAGGGTTAATCCGCCTAATGGTGTTGAACTGCAGTTTACCGTTGATAATGTTAAGATTGAGCTGAAGTTTCCCGAATCGGGACAGTTTATACGCCTTGAAGATTTCAGTAATGATCAGAAATTCGATACTACAAGCATTGACAGCCTGATATCCGAGTTCAGGGATATCATCAGCTCCCATTGCGATATAAATAGAATAACCATGTTCCGAGATCGTGAGCCGGACAGTTTTGAGGAGAAATTGATAGCTGAAAACGGCAAGATTTTTTATATGCAGTCCATCTACGAAGGCATGGCGGTTCCCGAAACTGAAAATGAAGTTGATATTATTGAAAAAGCTGAACTTGAACCGGAGGATGTTGAAAGGCTGCTTGCGGATATGAAGACCCAGGGCCTTTACTCAGTTCTTTACTGTCCGGTTCTGTATCATGAGTACACTGTCGGCTATATCTATCTCTGCAATAAAAAGAATAAAAAAATTGAGGTTGATACCCTCGAATATGTATATCAGTTCTCAAAAATCCTCGCATGGATTTTGAACAAGAATAATTATTTCTCGGGCGGGCAGACAAAAGCACAGGCATTTAATTCTAGTATTGTTGATATCAGTGCATCAGGGCTGATGTTTGCCGACAGTTCCGAAAGCCTCAGCGATGCTCTTAACATCTATACCGATATGAATCTTGAGCTACGCATCGACAAACGCAAGATGTTGATATTCTCAAGAATAATGCGGAAATTTCACAATAAAGGCACCACCTTTTACGGCGTGCAGTATATGGATATTAACCCCGAAGATTTTAGATATCTCTTTGAATATGTCTATGGAAGGGTTTTCACCGAGGCGGACAGTGCTCTCTGGGAAGGCGGTTCCAGACCGCCTACACTTGAGCTATAGATTTGCCGATAAAAAATGTATGAACGGAATTTTCATTGTAATAGAAATCAGCGATCTGCAGCAGTACCTCATTGTTGACGCCCCCGCCGCGAACGAAATGATAAAAAACTGCGAACGCAGTATAAACAGCACTATAAGATCAAGCCTTTTTATTCACGGGTCCTTTCTCATATTCTCCGTGCAGGCCGAACTTGAAAATGCTGATGCGATAATTGAAGCCGCTGAAAACCTTCTTGAAATAATTGGTGCATACAGCGAGGACATTCATGAGTTCTCAATGATGCTGCTCCAGCGGAAAAATACCGGAGCCGATGTTCTTGAAGCTGAGCTTAAGCAGTCATATTTTTCCATAGCAGTTGACAGCAGTCTGCTTATTGAAAACCAGATTGTATCAGCTGCACGCAGATCAATGCACGGCGATGCAGTTCCTGGTTATCAGCAGATAAAACTCAATGATCATCTCCCGGCTTCTGAATACAATGAAAACCTAAAACGGCTGATAGACCCCAACGAGGTGAACAGACTTATGAAGCTTATTGTGCCCGAACTCGGAATTGGTTCGGACTGCAGTAATTTCGTTTTAAGCGGCGGCTCTGAGCTGGTTATCAGACTGAATCTCGATGAGGCAGTAAAAATTGCTTCAGGAAAAAACAAGAGCGTTGCTGCAGTTTACATTGACTGTCTCGAACACGAGACGGATGTAATTATGCCTTTTGTAAGGAGTATCGATCGGCAGTTGATTCCAATTGTTGAAGAATATCTTCAGGGCGTAGAATTAAAGACCTGGATAGCTGGTAAAAATAAACTGGAAAGTTTTAATTCCGATTATCCGGAGGAATATTTCTTCTGTATCTACTGCCTCTATCTTAAAGGGGTTTTAAAATCCTTTAAACAGGCTCTTCAGCCTCCTGTTATTGTATTCTCAGGGGTCAGGAAGGTCTCAGATCCGTTCATAAGATATGCTGAAAGAATTCTGGAATATGTTGAATCAGATTGCAGTCCGATCTCGTTTTTTATCAACAGCGGTGAAGATGGAAATGCCTTTGATTATCAGATGTATGATTATTTCAATGATATCAGAGATGTCAGCTGCTGTGCGGATATAAACGCACCGGATCGGGCGAAAAAACTTAATTATCTGCATTCCAGGTTGTTATACGCTATCCTCCTGACCGAGGGGCTCTTTGAGCGCCATATCCTTGATGAGTTTCTTGTAAAGCTCGGGTTCAGTAAAGCGGAAATCTCTATGGGGATAAATACCCTCGAAAGTGGAGGATGTATAATTAAAAACAGGTTTCTAAGGGTTATAAGATCGAATAAGCTGAAGAAGGTAATTGCTAAAATTTCCGAGAAAGAGGAGGTCTTCCGTGTTCTCGGCAGTTTTATAGGTGAAAATATTCATACAAATGTTCTGATAGATTACGGCCGTACGGCAGTACAGCTTGCCGGGTTTGCCTCGGAACCGGTTGTCGGTGATGCAGTATTCAACTGCCTGACAAAAATGCTGGATCTCGGACATTCATCCTTTGTTCTTAATTATCTTTCTGATGACCAGAATCTCGCGGCAACCCTGTCGGACGCACTTGAGCTCAGATGTTTTCTGATTGAAAATAAGAAAATAGCCTGCCTTGAGATCCTTAAAGGAATACCGGAAAAACCGGAATCACCACATGATGTAAAGAGTTCGCTGCTTCTGCTTGAGGCGTCAAGATATTTCCATGCAATGAGCGATTACCAGAGGGCACTTGATTATGTTAAAAAGGTCCTTATCTTTCTGCAGGAAGGCGAACACGATAGATTAGAGGGAATCGCATTTATAGAACTCGGATTTCTAATGCTTTGTAAAGGGAAACTGCTTGAGTCATCAGAGTATCTGAATCTTGCGGTTGAAAAACTGCTTGGAAGCGGTGATTCATTCAGCCTCATGAAGGCATATCTATTTACGGCGGTACAGCAGTATCTATGGGGAGCCCTCGATAGCTCAATGGATTCAACCGAAAAAGCCCTGGAGCTCTCATGTTTGACTGGTTTTGAGGAGTGGCAGTTTTATATTGAGTTTTTTAAATGCAGACTGCTTTTTGAGCTCGGCCGCTACTTCGATGCAGAGAAGATGCTGTCGGAATGCCTGCTGCGCTCCGAGATTTACCGTGATGACAGTCGTAAGAAAATCTTTTCTGCGTGGACAGCAAGAGCCTGTGTTTATCAAGGCAAAATTTACCGCGGCATAAACATGCTTCTTTCACTCGAAGAGGATCCTGAGGTTCTGTTCTTTCTGTCGGAGGCTTATTATTTTAACGGCAATATGGAGAAGGCTGTCGACAGCATTGAGAAAGCCGGAATTGAAGACAGTTATTTTACACTGGGCTTCATGCCGCTTGAGCATATAAGCTGGAAGAACGGATTCGCTTCAATAGAGGGCAGGATTCTTCGAAGCAATAAGGGAACCGGAGTTCTTCTGCATAATATACGAGCCATGCAGGCATTTCTGCTCGGGATGACCGGTAACCGTGAATACGGTACCGAGATTCTGTTCAGCCTGACAAGGGATGAGAAAATTTCAGAAAATGATCCGTATAACAGGTTCTATTTTTATCTCTACTGTCAGCTGCTTGAAAGCCGGAAGAACACTGAAATGATTGATAAGCTCACGCTGATCAGTAAGGCATTGAAGTATCTGCAGCAGACATCGAGCCGGATCAATAATCCGAAAATCAGGCAGCAGTTTATGACAAAGAATTACTGGAACTCGAGACTGGTTGCCGAGGCACAACGGGAAAAACTTATCTAAAATATATTGACACATGATGCAGTTTTCCGGTATATTCTGTCAAGCTAAACGGTGGCGTAGCTCAGTTGGTAGAGCGATCGGCTCATATCCGGTTTGTCAGGGGTTCAAGTCCCTTCGCCACTAAACAACGTCCTGGTTAATCCGGGACGTTTTTTTTTGCTTCAAATAAATACTTCTGATGATATAATACGGATGGAGCAGACTATGAATGACTTTAAATGTCTGGTCAAAGAACACGGCAGGTTTCAGATAGAATTAAAACTGCGATATCCTGTAAAAAATATCATGAACCGATATTCTTTGCAGATATATATATTCTCACCGAAGGTTCTTGCGATCGACAAAAAAAATTACGGAACAAGCGCTTTTCTGAAAGATCTGAAAGTAATGACTCGGATCTCGACTCCGGAGATTCTCTTCATAAATATTGTGAGAGAAGACTGTGAAACGAGTCCTGTCTACCGCATTAAAAAAGAGCTGAACCAGAGGCTGATAGAGAGTAAGACTAATTCAGCAAATATTATTTATGAACTGCGGACCCTTGCCAGTATTGTACGGGTGCAGATGAGAAAAACCCGGGTCTATCTGATTAAAAGGATTGAGAAAGAAGAAGATCCTGAATTGTTGAAAAACTGGTATGCAGGATTTTTAAATGATCTTAATATTTTTTTAGAATGTTTCCGAGAGTTAAAAAAAGATTTTATATCTCCTGATATAAGTGAAGAGCTCAGACTCGCCTATGATTGGGCTGATGAATCAATCAGTCTGAATATACAGCGGGAATTCGGAATTATGCATAAATACTGTAAAAACTCAGGGAGGGTGAACATTTTCTGTGATGTTCTCAATGAAGCAATTCTGAACGAAATGAACCACCGGGAACATTATCACTATCCTTCGGCTGAAGTTGATATATCGAAAAGAGCATCAGGAGAGGCTCTGGTTTACCGCCAGAGTGTACTGAAAAAATGGTCGCAGTCGGTAATGTATCTGAATACGGAGAGCAGTTTTCATCCCGAACGGGTAACCCAGATTATTGCCGGAACCGCAGCAGCAGTCGCAATGAGCTTTGCTGTTATTACAAGTATTCTGACCAATCACTATTTCCCCCAGAACTCAACCATCTGGGCACTGGCGCTTGTATTAGCATATATCCTGAAAGACCGGATAAAAGAAACCCTGCGTACGGGCTTGAAATCTTTATTTCCCATGGCTGTTGCCGACCGGATGAATATTTTGAAAGATGCTGCGGTTCAGAAACAAATCGGTAATTATAAATCCTTTGTTGATTTTCACACGGCCGATAAAATTGATCCTGAGATAAAAAAAGTGAGGGGATTTGAACGCAAACCCTTTCATAATATCCTGCCCTCAGAGAATGTTATTTTATACAAACATATGATCAAGCTTGACGGAAAGAAGATATTTAAAAACCATAAAAGAGTAAATTCTATAACGGAGATTATCAGGCTTGAGCTGCATAAATTTATTCAGCTTATGGATGACCCCGACAGACTTTATTATTACAGTGTGGGTGACGAGGTAAAGAAGAAACGCCTTCCCCGTGTTTATCATCTCAATATGGTTACCGTTCTCAGAGAAAGAAAAAGCGGCGAGCAAAACGTTTATCATCACAGACTTGTATTAAACCGTGAGGGCCTGATTCGCGTGGAGAATGTCAGGCTGTAAAAAAGGCCGCCTGATATCCAGACGGCCTGTAAGTTTATTAAGAACTTATTCTACTGCTTAATCAGCATAAATCCGAAATCAAGTTCAATTCGGTATGATTCGCCGGCTTTCA
Source organism: Spirochaeta sp. (assembly GCA_003454605.1). Taxonomy (GTDB): domain Bacteria; phylum Spirochaetota; class Spirochaetia; order UBA9216; family UBA9216; genus Thalassospirochaeta. The sequence continues at coordinate 12,995 of DMKD01000013.1, forward strand.
CATTTACTGTCTGCTGGCTTGCGAATGCACCTGAGGTTATGCGGATAGTATGCTGGCCCGGTGTGAGCTGCACGCTTGTTCCGTCAATCTCTTTTCCATTATCAAAAATGCTGATTCTTCCGGCAGGATTGTTCAACGAATAATCAAGGATATCATTCGGAATTATTACCTCAAGACGCCCCGTGCGTGAACGCAGCTGAAAATCCACTGTTGTCGCCCCATTGAACTGAACAGTCTTTTCCTCGGCAAAATACTGTGGAGCATTCACCTTTACCCGGTATGTTCCCGGTGGAAGCATTGTCGTCATATCAGTATTACCGGTTAGCTGTCCATTGATGTCGCCGCCCTTGATAAATACCTTGGCATCATCAACATTGCTTGTAATGGTGAGGTTGTAGGTGTCGGCTTCAAGGTTGAAGCTGAGATTCTTGGTGCCGTTAAGGTTCACCTGTTTGGTCTGCATCTTAAAACCAGCAGCACTTACAGAAATACTGTAGCGTCCTTTCGCCAGCTGAGCTGTAAAGGGGGCAGAACCGACAAGCTGACCATTGATACCTCCGCCGGTTATAACAACCTCAGCGTTTCGTACATTGGACTGAATGGTCAACCCGACCTGAACAGGCTGGCTCTGGTCCAGGTTGAAGTTGAGGGTCATGCTGTTGTTCAGATTTACCGTTTGCTGCTGCTCTTCGTATCCCGATGCAGATACTTTCACTATATATGAAGCTTTGGCGAGTTGAGCAGAGAAAGGCGCGGCACCGGAAGCCGTAGGTGTATCCTTTGCGTAGGCATTAAAAATCTCAACCTGTGCATTTCGAATATTACACTTTATTGTGAGGGTGGGGTTTACATTCTGAGTACTTGATCCTGAACTGCCTGAACCTGACAATGATCCGGTTCTCTGTGCGAGAACCGGAAATGCAATCATTGATAAAATTATAAGTACAAATGTAATTTTTATTATTTTATTCATTTTTTATTCCAAATCTAAACCTTTGAAGTAGTCGGCAAAACCTGCTGTTTTAACTGTAATAGTTCCGCTACTATACTCCATGTAGAATACTTCAAGGGTGTTCTCTGCGGTATTCCATGGGATATACCAGGTTCCGTAATGAGTGCTGCCCTGCATAAGATCAACCTGAGCGAAGGATGAGGGCTCAGAGTCTTCAAGACCGGTGAGTATATCATCATTGTAGACATCAAGATAGAATCTGATGACATCATTATCTGCTAACCAGCCACTTGAATATACACTCATTGTTTCAACTCTGGGAACATCTGCTGCAGCTGTATCTCTGACATCAGTATCATGATAGAGCTGATCGTTCTCGCCAGGACCGTTGTAGTAAACGTGAAAACGTTCGTCGAATGCTGCTAATCCATTACCTGTTGTCCATGGGGTTGCTATGACATCAATATCGGGACCATAGGTCAGACTGAGGTCTACATCTTTGTCTGTTGTCTCCCAGCTTGCGATTACTGTATATGCTCCGGCACCGGAGGCTGGAAATGCATATAGATCCTTCGCGGAAGCACCGCTGTTTGTTATTTCCACATACTGCGGAACAAATATCCAGTCAGCGTTTGCGGTTGTATCATATGTACCCGTCAGTTTATATCTGTTCGGTTCCGGTGAGAAGAAAGAAAAACTTCCGTCGGTGGCTACAGAAGTCGTAGCATAGGCTGTAGTGGAGTAGCTGCCGTCAGTAGCATTATAGGCATAAAGACTGATTGATGTATTAGCCAGTGACAATGAGCCTGCATCCTTCCAGTATGCATCAGCATCGGTATATTTTACATTGACCGCATGGGCCTCGTAATCGTTCCATGTGATTGAGCATTCGCCGATTGTGCATTCTGCGGCTGTTAATAACACGATCAGAGCTGTGAACGTAATATATACAGAAATAGCTCTTTTTGTTTTCTGTTTCATATTTCAGTTTCCTCCTGAATTTTCTAACAATATGATAATTATAACACTATAAATCGGCAAAATCGTCCCTATGGATTGAAAAAAACTTTAAAAAAATAAAAAATGAAGATATGAATAAAGAAATTGAACTCAAGGCCTGGGTCGAACAGCCTGAGATCGTCAGAACCAAGCTTGAATCTCTGTATGGTAGACCGCAGCCCTTAGAAAAAGATGATATATATTATATTTACCGACATAATACGCTACCTGAATGGGGGCAACCGGTCAGGCTGCGTACTGAGAATGGTATTAATGTTGTGACGCTGAAGCAGAAATCAGTTTCCAATGGTATAGAATGCAACAACGAACTTGAATTTGAGGTGGATAAACCTGAAAACTTCATTAAATATATGCAGCTGACAGGAGCTGATGCGTGGCTTACAAAGAAGAAACGCGGATGGAAATTTGCTGCTGACGTAAACGGTCATGAGGCTGTAATAGAGCTTTGTGAAGTATTGACCCTGGGCTGGTTTCTTGAGATAGAGATTGTTTTGAGCACAGATAATAATGACCGGATAGCAGAGTCTAAGGCTCAAATAATGAAGATTCTGAACTCTGCCGGTGTTTCTGAGGATAGGATTGAGAGCAGATTCTATTCGGAGCTGCTGAAAGGAAAGTAAAACAAAAAAAATGTTAGTATGCTCAAAAACGTATATAGCAATTTTTTCAAGACAGTTATATAATCTTTAAAACTTAAAGGAAAGGACGTTTTTGATGAAAAAAATGGCTCAATCACTTTTCTTGTGGGATTTTGTTAGTTGAAGGATTTCTAACATAGCCTTTTCTACTTGCATCAAAGAGCTTGAGGAAGAAATAATCATCGTCCGGATAGCCATATCCCTGTCTCCTGATAGTTTTGATTTTGTTATTGATGCCCTCTATTTTTCCTGCAGAGATATCATAAGTTGCATGGGCAATAATGCCTTCAAAATGGTTGTCCAGAAGTCTTTTAAACCAGCATAGATGCTTATTGCCTGTAGCCTTGCAAATATCCATTATTTCTGAGATTTCCTTAGCCATTTTCGCCTCATCGGTCATCTTGTAGGCTTCACTAAGCTTTTCCTTGATTATGTCTAGGGTGAAGAGAAGCTTGTTTTGACTAAGAAGTTCATCGTATTTGTCGACATGACCCGACTTTCTGACAATCTTCTCCTTGTAAAAAAGAGTGCTGCCTTTGGAGATGACCTTGCCTTTTTCGGCTTCTCCATCCTTCTTTTGAAGGGTTTTCCTCGATGAAGTGAGGATGTACCTGCTTCTTTTGAGGGAATCCGCCCCCTTGTGGTCACCTTCTTCATGAAGTCTTCTCTGTTCATCCTTCCTGATTTCGCCCACGACCTTGTCGTTGAAGTTTTTCACTATGTGAAAATAATCAAACACCGACTGTATGTGGGGGCAGCGATCCTCAAAAGCCTCCTGGAAGTCACTGTTCATGTCGCAGGCGACTGCCTCGACGCCATCCATCCACTCAAGACTCACATGTTCTATGAATGAGTAAACTGTGGCTTTCTTTTTCCCATGTGCCAGCCAGAGAATATGACCTGTTTCCATATCTATAATTACTACGGCATACTTGTGCCCGTTATGAAGCTTGAACTCATCAATACCTATAAATCTGGCCTGTCTTTCGGGCTTGATGAGTTTCTCTCCATCTATGGTGTACTTTTCTTTCAGCCTCTGTAGGTCGATGTCCTTGACAGTATTCTTTCCAAGGCCTGTAAGTTCTGCAACTTCCTTGTTCGTGAACCCATATGCCAAAAGATCCTTGGCGTACTGATAAAGTTCGCAAGTGATTCTGTGCCCCTGCGCTTGGAAAGGGACGCTCTGCATCTGTGTATACCCGCAAGACGGACAAAAGTACCTAAGCTTAGAAAACCTGAGCGTACTCAGCCGTTTTCCGAAACATAGATGCTTCAGATTAACCTCATATTCGTTGTGAATATGCATCCTACGGTTGCAATGGGGACAGATACCATCTGCTTCGTCCCTGCTGAGTACTCCGTGTAGAAGGTACATCTCTCTGTCTGATATAGTTTCTACAATTTCTGTAGTTTGATTATTGAAGCCTACTAATCCTGATGGTAATGTGATAAGGTTCATGTGGGGCATCTTCCTGTTTGTTATATTTTCAACTACAACAATACAGGGTTTGCCCTTTCTTTTTCAATTATGGAAGTGGTCTTCTTTTGAGAGTGTTGATTCTCAATCCCACAAGATAAGTGATTGAGCCTTTTTTATTCCTGATTTAAGTTCGTTTTCTTTTACCCTGTGAATTTGCTGATAAAGATAGCGAAAATCATTGCCAGATTCATGATCATCATTTACTATGAGTAAAATTGTAATTAAAAGGGGAGTTATTCATGGATTTATCCAGCTTAAATCAATTGTTACTTGCATTTCTTTTACTTATTCCAATCATTTTGATCGCTCGAACGATTGTAGCAGGAACAAAGTATTCACCAATCCTTATTATTGTTGTTTTCGGCCTTCTTATGGGCTTCCTTCTGGAAAGAAGCGGAGTAGCCGCACCCGGCCTTCCTGATTTTACTATTGTAGGTCTGATGAGCAGGGTTACAGTAATCGCTCTTATAGTGACTTTTTTTGTCGGCGGTCAGGAGCTGAATAAAATTTTCACAAAGAAGCATCTTGAGATCGATGATCTCGTAATCCCATCCCAGGATGAAATCCTGCTCGGAACAAAACGTACCCAGCTTTATTTTATCGTAAGATCATTTTTCATTCTTATGGCTGTTCAGGGTGCTTACTCCATGATTATGGGTTACGCTGAAACCGACCCGCTCGCAGGCGTATATCCGCTGCTGACTTATATCGGAGTAATAGGAGCTGTGATCATAATTGATCCGCAGGCGACAATAAAGAATAAACCGAAATACATCTTAAAAGGTGTGATTGAAATGGTTGCTGTTATCTGCATATTAATGCTTTCGAAGATTGTTTCCAAAGGCATAGCTCCTGTTATTCCGCTGCCTCAGATTTTTTTCGCAATGCTTATATCGGCAGCCTGCGGTTTCGTACTCGTCAAATGGCATTTCGGTCCTACAATGAGATCCTTGCTCTTTGCCGGAATCCCACTAGTTCTTGCTGCTAACTTTCTCGTCGGCGGTTCAAGGATGCTGCATGCATTCACAATTGATAACATGACTAAGGTAATGGGTTATGGTTTCTTCGGCCAGCTTTTATGGATGTTCCTCGGTATAGGGCTTCTTATCTATGTGGGTAAGGCTAATAATGTGCGTAACCTCGCGCCCGGTATGGCCGGCTCATTGTCGCATTCAGGACTTACAGGTGCATGTACCGCAGGCGACCTTGGAGAAGAGGCGGCCGCGCGCGCGCCGATAATGATTAATATTCCCTTCTTCGGTCACCTCTTTGTTTTTACCATCCTCGCATACAGCGCCGCCAGAGGTGCGCTGCTTGTTCTTCCCGGTGCCGTTGTTGTAGCTGTCGGAATAGTCATAACAGCAATTTCTCTATTAAAGCTTCGAAAGGCTGATGGGAGTGAGGTTAAGGAAGTTAACGGTCTGATGTTGTTCTGTTTCGGTTGGCAGCTGACAGCTGTTTTCGGAAGCTTCCTGATGCTGCATTTCAGCGGGCTGGAAATATGGAATGCATCTATGGCTACATCATCGGCCATCTCGCATTTTGGACTCTTCGCGGCAGTACAGGGCGGAATGTTTGGTCACGGCACATCAGATCTCATTCCGTTTATATTCGCAATGCCCTTTCTTGTTCATCCTGTTGTCTTCGGTATGTTTGGAAAGGCGATGAAAAACAACGGAGTAATGCCGGTTAAACCGGTTGTAGTCTTTGTAATTCTCGGAATTATCGGGAGTGTAGTCTCACTTACAGTTTTTTAAATCCAGTCAGGCTTTAATGCAAAAAAAAAGGGATATTTTCATCAGAAAATATCCCTTTTTTAATATTCAGTGATTATGCGTGATTGGCAGAACCCAGCACATTTACGTTTTTAGCGCTGTAAATAGCTTTGAGTGAATCACGGGCAGGTGCCAGATATTGACGCGGGTCGAAATGACCGGGATTTTCAGCCATATGCTTTCTGATTGCAGCAGTCATTGCAAGCCTGCCGTCTGAGTCGATGTTGATCTTGCATACGGCTGATTTAGCTGCCTTTCTGAGCTCTGACTCAGGTATACCTACCGCATCCTGAATTGCCCCGCCGTTTTCATTAATTATTTTAACCTGATCCTGCGGAACTGATGAAGAACCGTGGAGAACGATTGGGAAGCCCGGAAGCTGTTTTTCAATTTCTTCGAGAATGTCGAATCTAAGCGGCGGCGGAATAAGAACGCCGTCAGCATTTTTTGTGCACTGTGCCGGTTTGAACTTGTTCGCTCCGTGAGAGGTTCCGATTGAGATAGCAAGAGAATCTACACCGGTCTTTGAGACAAAGTCGATTACCTCTTCAGGCTGGGTGTAGGTTGATTTTTCAGCGACTACATCATCCTCGATTCCTGCGAGAACTCCAAGTTCGCCCTCGACTGTTACACCATACTTGTGGGCATAGTCTACAACCTTCCTGGTAAGCTCAATATTCTTATCATAGGGGTGGTGTGAACCATCGATCATAACGGAAGAAAAACCATTGTCGATACATTCCTTACAGATTTCGAAGTCAGCACCGTGATCAAGGTGAAGAACAACAGGAATTTCGTAACCGAGTTCTTTGGCATACTCAACAGCACCCTTTGCCATGTTACGCAGTAAGGTTCCGTTAGCATATTTTCTTGCTCCGGCAGAAACCTGAAGAATAACAGGTGATTTTGTTTCAACACATGCCTGGATTATAGCCTGCATCTGCTCCATATTATTGAAATTATAGGCGGGGATAGCGTATCCGCCCTTCACAGCCTTGGCAAACATTTCTGTTGTGTTTACAAGACCAAGTTCTTTATATGATGTCATCCGTTTAACTCCTTATTGTGTTGGTTGATATCTGCTTTAGATTAATCACAGATGTTTATGATGTCAAGACAACGGAGAAAGAATAGCACATTATCTCAAAAAAACAGGTTGAATAAAAAAGAACGAGGGGATAGCATTGGATAGTGAAAAAAAAATACAGGTATATATTATTCATCATTCTGATATCATTTACCAATCTGAATGCATGGTCGGAAAAGATAAATCTTGTGACAGATCAGTTCTGGAACACTATGTTAGAGGCGGAACTCTACCGGAATCCTCTGGATAAATTTATCAGGGATACAAAGGAAGTTCTTCGATTTATCAGCAGCGAAAAACTTTCGATAGAGGGTGAGAGAATAAGCCGGTATATAGCCGAGGCAGTCGGTGACGTTTCGGATTTTGAACTTATTAAACAAATAATAGGAGAAACAGAGGGGATAATTATTTTAAGTCCCTTATACGCGATTTACGGCTGCGAATTGGCCGAAATATTTTCAGAAAGATTCTTTATCATACCCTGTCTCAGACCACCATCGGAATGCTCAGCCGGAAATATTGCATTTTTCGTTTTTGATTACACTGCAGCCTGTAGTGAGGCCGGCAGATGGGCTGCAGGACAGCATAAACCTGTTTTCGCGATTTTCTATACGGCTGATGAGCTGTATAAGCAGAAGAATAAAGCCTTTTTGGATGGGTGGACAAGTCAGCGGGATGTGAATGAGCTTGATATAACTGAGTTTTCAAAGGCGGATGAGCTTTCAGAAGAACTCCTTGAGCGTTATAGAACCATGGTTTTTGAAGATGAAGGCCTTGCAGCAGTATTTGCCGGTCCGTACAATGAAACCGTACTGAAGCGCTTCGACGGCGGAGGGACAAAATTTCTAAGTGAAGATCTGCAGGCATGGCAGGGTGCAGATTTTAATGCCGCAGGAACAGTTGAACTTAGTCCCGTAAAAATACTGTCGAATATTGTAAAATCTATCAATGCCGATAATTACAGGAACAGAAAGACTATAAAGGCTGAATTTTTTTTGTATGATACCGAATGATTATAGAAAAAGATTTGACAAACATATACGTAAGAAATATAATTCAAACTGTCTAGTAATATGTGACTTTTGTACTACATTAAGGAGTAAAAATAATGAAACGAGGTAACATCCTTTTCCTGTGTATTTTACTCGCCATGGCTTTTGTGATTCCTTCGACGGTTTTTGCCGACGAATCAACAGAAAATTTGGTCTCTAGGGTTGTTGAAAGCTTCGATCCAGATGACCGAACCAGTGATTGGCTTGTATTAGGCAGTAAATTTATAACTGAAGGTTACCCGAAGCAGGTTTGGGCCGAGACATGGCCTGAAGCACTTTGGGGATATAACACTGACCAGAACGATTATCAAGTTTTAGGTATCAATGCCAGATTTGACAGGCAGGGGTACAACTATCTTGAAATCATTCCTGTAGTTGACGCGGCAGCGGATGAATGGGAACATAATCCGATTCCAATGAAAGGCCGTGTAAAGAGATTTGACTGCTGGGTATGGGGTTCTGAATATGATTACTCCATTGAAATGCATCTGATGGATTATAATGGAATCAATTGGGTTCTTCCTCTTGGAAATCTTAAATATACCGGTTGGAAAAACCTTGTAGCTGAGATACCGAATTACATTCCTCAGGCAACAAGATATATACCTTACTATAAACAGATGACCTTCGAAAAACTTGTAATCTGGACTGCTCCTCAGGAATCAGTTCATGAATATTATGTATATATCGACCAGCTAAAGATTCTGACTGACGTTTTTGAATCAAGATTTGACGGCGATACATTAACATGGCCCGAAAAAATCGACGAAATGTGGAGTGAATAATGAAAATCACTATGAAAACAACACTATTAATACTACTTATTCTTGTTGTCTCGGCTGGCGGTGCTTTTGCACAGAGAGTCGGAGAACCTGATCCTGCACAGATTGGCGTTGATACCGCTCAGCAGGAACTGCGAGAGATTTCAATCACCAGATTTGAAGATGCCGGAATGTGGAAAAGCCAAATGCCCCGCGATGCCGGTATTACTTCAATCAGGAAAATTAAAGGCAGCCCAATCGATAAAGAACCTGTTGAGGGTGAAGAAGAAGTTGGGATCCAGGAAGCGGATGATTACGTTCTCGGTGTAAGAGCCAACTTCTACAAGAGATCGGTTACATCCTTTGCTGTTCTGCCCTCTAAACCGATGGCGGTAGAAGGAATCTGTAAAACTATTTCAGTATGGGTAATCGGAAGAAACACCGACCATCTGCTCAAACTTCTAATTAAAGATCAGTTTGGACATCAGGCTGAGGTCACAATGGGCAAGCTGAACTTTGCCGGTTGGAAGAAAATGACAGTCGCTATTCCTTCTCATATCGTTCAGAAAGATTATCATTATGTAAATAAGATTGGTATTGAGATTCTCGGTTTCAGAATTGACTGTAATGCTGAAGAGACCTATGGTTCATACTACATCTACTTTGATGATCTCAGGGCAACCACAGACCTTTTTACCGAAAACAACAGAGACGTCGACGATATTGCTGATGTCTGGTAGGCTTAATGTATAAGCAATTTTCAGGGTTCCTTCATCGAAGGAACCCTTTTTTTATTTTATCGATAATTGTCCTCCTGAATGCTGCATCTTTCGTAACGGCGGAGGAAGCGGTTCAGTTTATGTTCGGAAGCAGCAGTAAGCTCAAGATTACCGAGCGTTCAAACGTGAGTGTATATGAGAACGGAGCCTTCAAAGGTTTAACCTATAATGAATCACGGGCTGTGCTTGACTATATGTGGTATGAAAACGGCTACTCTCAGTATTCAGGGAATTATTATGTCTATGAAGCCTCCAAAAAGGACACCAGACTGATTGCCAACCCGGTTGATCTGAATGAATTCTGCGACATTGAGATAAGCGACAGGGGTGTCTATCGTATGCCGGAGGACTCTCTGGTGCCTGTTCTGCGCAGTTTCCCGGTCTTTCCCGATAAAGAACTCATTCCCGGAGATAAATGGCGTGATTACGGCGAACGTATTGTTGATCCTGATAATAACGGAAAATACACGAGGGTTAAATTCTACTGTGAATACCGTTACGACGGCCTTCAGGACGGTCGGACAGGTCTAAAGCATGTAATAACCGCACAGTATGCTATGAGATATAAACCCGGTGATACGGCCATGGCTGATCCTGATCTCAAGCAGATATCCGGACGGCATGTCGTTAATATCTATATTGATGAGGAGGATCGCTCATCAATCTTTATCAGAGATAAGCTTGATGAGCAGTACATCTATATTAACGGCAGAACGCTGAAGCATACGGGATTTATCCTGACCTGGTATAATGATGTCCTCGGAATAGATAGGACCCTCGTAGCTGAGGACACAAAAAAGAGTATAGAGCAGAAGCAGATAGTGGATGTTGAGTTGATTGATAAGACGGAAGGTCTGACTTTGAGCATAAAGAAGCTTCATTTTGTTCCGGATTCCGCTGAATTGCTATTTGAAGAGAACGGAAGGATACGCTCAATCTATGAAATGCTGAAAGAGCTTGATGTGAAAAAAATTCTGGTCGTGGGTCACACCGCCGACGTCGGTACAAAGGAAAGCCAGTACAGCCTGTCCCGGCTCAGGGCGCTTACCGTCATAGATAAACTGACTGAACTCGGGATGGCTCCGTCGATATTCCTCTACGAGGGCCGGGGAGGCGACGAACCCCTGGCCGATAATTCAACCGATGAGGGCAGGGCTGAGAATCGACGTGTAGAGCTCATTTTGCTTGATGACTAAAACTACAGCAGCAGTCTCTCAAAGTTAGTTTTAACAGCATCTATGAGCATCTCAAGGGGTATCTGACGCAGCTCGGCCATGTATTGGTAGGTGTAAGCTATGAATCCGGGATGATTTTTTTTGCCGCGGACCTTCCGGGGGCTTAGGTAAGGTGCATCGGTTTCCAGCAGCAGTCTGTCGAGAGGGACTGACTTTGCTGCTTCCTGAATCAGCTCTGCTTTCTTATAGGTGACATTTCCCGCGAAGGAAATATAGAACCCCATATCGATGAATTCGGCTGCTGCGGCGGGTGAGTATGAAAAACAGTGAATAATACCGCCGGCATCGGGACTGTTTTCAGAGAGAAGTTCAATAGTCTCTTTTTCAGCATTCCGACTGTGGATAATTACCGGAAGGGATAAACGGTTTGCAATCTCTATTTGTTTTTTTACAAGAACCGACTGCAGTTCTGCATTTCCGTAGTCATGGAAAAAATCCAGGCCCATTTCACCGACAGCTATCGCCTTCGGATCTTTTTCAAGACAGATTTCCAGGTATTCAAGTTCGGAGTCAAGATTTTCAGATGTACATTGTGAGGGATAATAACCATGGGCGGTATACAGACCGTCGAGCCCCGCTGCAGTCTTAATTCTGACGTCGAAATTATCCGGGTTTATCCCAATATCGAGGGCGTATGTAAGACCGCTGTCAAAGCAGTCTTTGATGATATTCATATAATCCATCTCTCTTTCTTTCATATGAAAGAGGTGAAAGTGAGAATCCAGCATATTTTCTTTCAGCATCAGAGGTTTTCATCCTTTATATATTGAATAAAATTATCGGCAAGATCAGGATCGAATTGTTTGCCTTTATTTTCATGTATCTCATTCAGCGCTTCTTCTCTGGACACCGCATTTTTATATGGGGTTCCGCTGTGAAGCAGATCATAGGTATCAACAATAGAGAAAATTCTATTTAATAGAGGGACTTCTTTTCCTTTTAGCCCCGAGGGGTAGCCTTGACCGTCCCATCTTTCATGATGATAGAGTATTAGATCAGCAATTGATGCGTAATCGGGAATGGCTTTGGCAATTCTGAAACCTATTATTGCGTGCTGTCGAACCTCTGAGTACTCGTCGGGCGAGAGTTTTCCGGATTTTGAAAGGATCTGACTTGAAATCCTGATATTACCTATGTCATGAAGAAGTGCGAGGTTTTTAATTTTATCTATCGAGTCGCGGGATAGGTCCCTCGAACTGGCAAACTCCCCGGACAGCCTGATACAGCTGTCAGTATGTTCTTTGGTTTGTAGACCATGTGTTTTCATGGATATTAAAATGTCTTTTATAAGGATGTTAAGATGTTCTTTTCTTTTTTCGAGCTTCATCTCATACATTCGTTCATCAGCCAGTTTAATGACATCCTGAAGTGAGACCGAATTATCAATTCGTTCGGCTGTTCCGATTGAAACACTGGGCCGGGCAAAAATATCTTCGAAATCCCTTTCCCTGCACGCAGCTCTGATTCTATCAGAAAGTCTTTCTGCTTTTGCAAGCGGGCTGCCCGGCAGGATGATTGAAAACTCATCACCGCCGGTTCTTGCTATTACATCACTCTTACGGCTGTTGGTCTGGAGGATATCTGCAACAACCTGAAGAAGGCGATCACCGAAATCATGACCGAAAGCGTCATTGGTGAGCTTGAGGCTGTTAACATCAATGATGAGAATTGAAGTGGGCAGGGATTCCCTGGAATGATTAATACGCTTAAGTTCCTCGTCAAAGTATGCTCTGTTGTATAAACCGGTTAGTTTATCATGGAAACTCTTATGAAGGATTTCACGCTCGCGGTTTTTCTGTAAGCTTATATCTCTTATAATACAGACATTCTCGGTATCGGTTGTTTTAATCAGTCTGCAGTTATAGAACTGCTCATCAGAGCCGGTCTGATTGTTAAACTCGAAATTGCGTGAGAAACCGGGACCCTCGAGAGTTTTTGAGTTTTTAAAAATAGCAGAAGCAAGGTCTGTGGACATCACCTCAGAGAGGTGCTTTCCCTGCGGATACTCGATATTCGTGAGAATATCAAACTCGGGAGCAGGGTGGTAATCTATGATACTTCCTGATTCGTTAAATATCAGAAGCAGATCGGGTATGACATCAAGCAGGGCCTGGGCCCTCTGCTTACTCTTCTCCAGTGCTCGTTCAGCATCCTTTCTCATGGTGATATCAAGCAGAACCTCAATAATTCCCATAATGCTGTCGTTATCATCAATAACAGGCTGTGATGAGACAAGCATCGTTCTCCCGTCGGGATATGTGATCTCTTCCTTATTTGGCCATCCCGTCTTAAGAGTCGTTGCAACCGGACACGATTCACAAGGCTGGTTAAGGCCGTGCCAGATCTTATGACATGGTTTACCGAGGATGTCGTTTACAGATATATCGGAGGAGATATTTCTCAAGCCGGCATCATTAATCCATTTGATGTTGTAATCCAGATCCATATAGCATACCTGTTCTACCAGACTGTTAAGGATCTGTTCTTTTTCACGTTCAGACTCGTTCATTGACTCAAGAATTATTGAATTAAGAAATTCTTTTTTATTGAGGCCTGAAGTGACATCGTCTATATCACTTGATTCAAGTTTTTGATTGAGTTCATTAAGCTGTGTTCTGATCGCATTAAAACTATCGTGAAAAGGAACTATTTTCATCTTCAGATAATTTAATCAATATGACAGAAAAAATCCATAGTCTTTTTTACTTAAGCTTGACAAATGAAATAGCCGGGCCTAACATTATATCCGGAGGACAAAATGAGTAGATTAATTAAATGTGGTCACATTCAGGCATCAAATCCGAAACACGATGGTTCTGTCACAGAAATCAAGGAAGCGATGATTAAGAAGCATATTCCGATGATTGAAGAAGCAGGGGAAAAAGGCGTTCAGATTCTATGTCTGCAGGAGATCTTTTACGGCCCGTATTTTTGTGCTGAACAGGATACAAAATGGTACGCCACTGCTGAAACCGTACCCGGACCGACAACTGAGAGACTATCGGAATACGCTAAGAAGTACAAGATGGTCCTTATTCTGCCGGTGTATGAGAAAACACTTGATGGTGTATATTATAACACTGCCGCAGTAATTGACGCGGACGGCCGCTATCTCGGGAAATTTCAGAAGATCCATATACCTCACACCTGGCCGGGTTTCTGGGAAAAATTTTATTTCAAACCNNTTTCTGGGAAAAATTCTATTTCAAGCCCGGTAACCAGGGATTTCCTGTTTTTCAGACAGCCTATGCGAAAATCGGTATCTACATATGCTACGACCGCCATTTTCCGGAATGCGCGCGAATTCTTGCGTTAAACGGTGCTGAAATTCTATTTAATCCTTCGGCGACGGTAGCCGGAAAATCACAGTACCTATGGGAACTTGAGCAGCCCGCTCAGGCGGCAGCGAACGGCGTATTCATCGGAGCCAACAACAGGGTCGGTACTGAAAAGCCCTGGGAGTTCGGACGCTTCTACGGCTCGAGTTATTTCTGCGATCCCAAGGGGCAGATAATAACAAAGGGCAGTGACGATAAGGATGAAGTAGTTATCGCAGATCTGGATCTGGAGATGATCAGAGAGGTTCGTGACGGCTGGCAGTTCTTCAGAGACAGAAGACCCGAGATGTATGACGACATCTGCGATTTTATGCCATAGGAAGCTATTCGGACGAATTCTCATTCGTCCGAATTCCTATTCGGACCTCAACGCCTCGTGCGGTATAAGCTTTGCCGCGCGGGCGGCGGGGTAGAAGCCTGAGAGCAGGCCGGTC
>DMKD01000217.1 GCA_003454605.1 Spirochaeta sp.
CGAAGATGTTCTTCCTCTTCAACTGGAGGGAATAAAGTCTAACCTTGAAAGGTCTTTCAATGAATAAACCGGTGTCTGCAAAGGATTGATGAAAAAAAACCTACTGTTTCGAAAGAGCTTAAGAGTGATTTTGAGAGAGCTGTACAAATTTCAGTGGATATTGCAGCTCTAGTAATTTCAAATAAAGGTCTGAAGACCGGAAATACTATGGCTGAAAGTTTTCAGGTTCTTGAAGATGCAGGGATACTTTCGGTTGATTTAGCAGAGAAAATGCAGAAATCAGTCGGCTTCAGAAACATATCAGTTCATGAATATCAATCGATTGACTGGGAACTGGTTTTCGATATTATTCACAATCATCTGGATAATTTCCGTGATTTTATGAAGGCCATTCTGTAATACAGTTTCTGCCACTCCACACAAAACTCATTTTATGTTATTCTTGAGCATAAATATTAACATTTGGAGAAACACATGTCCGATGCCGAAAAAAAAGCACCGTCGAACTTTATACGCGATATTATAGACTCAGATCTTGAATCAGGAAAACGCAGTGAGGTAGTAACCCGATTTCCGCCGGAACCCAACGGTTATCTGCATATCGGCCACGCCAAATCGATCTGCCTTAACTTCGGTTTGGCACAGGACTATAGCGGTAAATGTAATCTCCGCTTTGATGATACGAACCCTGCGAAAGAAGAGCAGGAATATATAGATTCTATTCAGAATGATATAGCCTGGCTCGGTTTCGACTGGGGCGGCAAAGCTCTCTATGCATCTGATTATTTTGAGAAGATGTACGAATGGGCAAAGCAGCTTATTAAGAGCGGTGCGGCCTTTGTCGATGACCTCACAGCTGAAGAGATGCGTACGTACCGCGGAACACTCACTACGCCTGGAAAGCCGAGTCCGTTCAGGGATCGCAGTGTAGAAGAGAATCTCGAGCTTTTTGAAAAGATGAAGGCCGGCGAGTTTGAAGACGGATCGAAGACCCTGAGGGCTAAGATCGATCTTGAATCAGGCAATCTCAACATGCGCGACCCTGTAATGTACCGGATTGTCCGCGCTGAGCACCCCCGTCAGGGAAACAACTGGTGCATCTACCCAATGTATGATTGGGCACATGGTTTAGAGGACTCTATTGAGGGCATCACACATTCTGTCTGTACCCTAGAATTTGCCGATCACCGACCGCTGTACAACTGGTTTATTGAGCAGATAGGTGATATTCACCATCCTCAGCAGATTGAGTTTGCCCGCCTGAACATAAACTATACTGTTATGAGCAAACGAAAGCTGATGCAGCTGGTTAAAGAGAAGCATGTAAACGGCTGGGACGACCCGCGAATGCCTACCCTCAGTGGTATGAAGCGACGCGGCTATACTCCCGAGTCAATCAGGGATTTCTGTTCAAGAATAGGTGTTGCGAAGGTAGACTCTACTGTTGATATAGCTCTGCTGGAGCACTGTCTGCGTGAAGACCTGAACAAGCGGGCTCTACGTCGGCTGGCTGTTTTAAAACCGCTTAAGCTCATCATTGATAATTACCCTGAAGGTAAGGAAGAGTGGTTTGACGGTGAGAATAATCCTGAAGATCCGGACGGCGGCACGCGAAAGGTTCCCTTCAGTCGCGAGCTGTGGATTGAGCAGGATGATTTCCGCGAAGAAGCTCCGAACCGCAAGTACTTCAGACTAGCTCCGGGTAAAGAGATTAGACTGAAACATGCATATTATGTAACATGCGTTGACTATAAAAAAGATGAGGTAAGCGGCGAGATTCTCGAAGTTCACTGCACCTATGATCCGCAGTCCCGCGGCGGCTGGACCGACGACGGACGCAAGGTAAAGGGTACAAGCCATTGGGTGTCAGCAGCTCATGCCGTCAAAGCTGAGGTGCGTCAGTACGGACATCTGTTTAATGCTGAAGCACCCGGTTCCCAGACCGGCAATTTCCTCGATGATATTGATAAGGACTCACTTGAGATCCTGGGCGACTGTTGGGTTGAGCCGGCTCTCGCCGAAGAAAAGCCTTTCAGCAGCATCCAGTTTCTGCGCCAGGGCTACTTCTGTACCGATCCTGATTCAACACCTGAGAAACCTGTGTTCAACCGGACGGTAGGGCTGCGGGACAGTTGGGCGAAGATACAAAAGAAAGGCTGAGCGATATAATCCATGGCTGAATTTTTTGCGTCCTTTGATTTAACACTTGCTCAATGGTTTATAATGGCGGGAGCAGCAGCAATTATTGGTCTGAACAAAGCTGGCGTTGTAGGGCTTTCACTGCTGGCCATACCGTTTCTGGCAATGATCTTCGGCGGAAAGACCTCTACTGGAGTAATTTTAAGCTTGCTTGTTGTTGCGGACTGCATAGCAGTAATATCATATCGGAAATTCGTCCGTTTCGATAAGTTTTTAGGCTTGCTGCCCTGGACAGTAGCAGGCATGCTTATAGCCCTGGTTGTTGGAAACATGATTTCCGATGAAATTTTCAAAATATTTATTGCCGCCGCAATTATTGTAGTTCTGGTATTTATGATCCTCAATGAAATACGGGGACGGGACAGGGTTATTGAAAGCAGGTGGTATTTGAATGCAGCTGTCGGTCTTCTCGGAGGTTTTACATCTCTCATCGGTAACGTTGCAGGTCCGATATTAGCGGTTTATTTTCTTTCTCTCAGGCTTGATAAAGATGAGTTTGTCGCAACCCGCGCTTGGTTTTTCTGGATTGTTAATCTTCTGAAACTGCCTATGCACATCTTTGTATGGAAGACTGTTACACCAAAGATTCTTGTGTTGAGCCTATTTGCGCTTCCAATAATACTGCTTGGTGCTCTTCTGGGGATATATCTGGTGAAAAAGATTCCGGATAAACCTTACCGGGTTTTTATTATAATTGCTACCTTCGTATCTGCTGTCGTATTATTTTTTTAGAAGGAGAACGCACATGTTGGAATCATTAAAAGAAGAAGTACTTGAAGCTAATCTTGCTCTGCCAAAACACGGACTTGTTACCTTTACCTGGGGAAACGTCAGTGCTGTCGACAGAGAACAGGGTCTTGTTGTCATCAAACCGAGTGGTCTTGAATACGATGGTATGAAGGCCTCTGATATGGTTGTAGTCGATCTTGACGGGAATAAGGTTGAGGGTGATTATAAACCCTCTTCCGATACGCCGACACATCTGGCTTTGTACAAGGCTTTCCCCAAGGCCGGAGGTCTTGTCCACACTCATTCCGAATGGGCAACAAGCTGGGCTCAGGCCGGACGGTCCATACCGGCTTTGGGGACAACCCATGGAGATTACTTCTATGGTGAAATACCCTGTACCCGCAGAATGACTGCTGCCGAGATTCAGGGTGAATATGAGCTTGAAACCGGAAATGTCATAATAGAAACCTTTAAAGATAAAAAGATAGATCCCTCACAGATTCCGGCCGTCCTTGTCTTCAGCCACGGTCCGTTTTCCTGGGGTACTGATGCTCATAACGCTGTGCATAATTCGGTGGTACTTGAAGAGGTGGCGAAGATGGCCTACCGCTCGATGATGCTGTCACCGGTACAGGAAAAGATGCAGGACGAACTGCTGGATAAGCATTTTTTGCGCAAGCACGGCGCAAACGCCTACTACGGGCAGTGAGAAAACCATACCGAATTTTTGTCATTGCCGCTACTTTTGTTTCATCGATATTCCTGATAATCTAAGCCCATGACCGATTATCTCAAAAGCCTGAATCCCGTGCAGCTCGAAGCAGCAACCTATGAAGGGCAATCACTGCTGATCCTCGCTGGTGCCGGCTCGGGAAAGACCCGTGTTATAACTACCCGAATAGCATGGCTGATTGAACAGATGAATATGAATCCGCGTTCGATCCTCGCTGTGACCTTCACGAATAAGGCTGCAGGCGAGATGCGTGAGCGTGTCGAGGAACTGGTTCCGGGGGCCGGCAGCGGTGCGATGATCCGCACCTTTCACTCCTTCGGTGCCTGGCTTCTGAGGACAAACTACCACCTGACTAAGGACCTCAAATCGAGTTTTTCAATCTATGACGATGATGATGCAGTCAGTCTGCTTCAGACGATCTTCCCCGACAAGACAAAAAAGAAGCTGTCACCCTATGCCGGATGGATAAGCCGCGCCAAGGATTACTGCCTCAGCCCAGAGGATGATTTGACTGAGATAACCACCGTACCCGATTTTGCCGATGTCTACAGACTCTATGAGCAGAAGCTGCGGGCTATAGGAAACATCGACTTCGGGGGCCTTATCGCAAGGCCTGTTGAGCTTTTGAGTTCAAATGAAGAGTTTCGCCGCCGAATCAGGCAGCGCTTCCAGGTTGTGATGGTGGATGAATATCAGGATTCCAATGTGGCCCAGTTTGAACTTTTAAAGCAGCTCGCAGGTGAAGGGAACTCTATCTGCGTCGTAGGAGACGATGATCAGTCGATCTACAAATTCCGCGGTGCCGAGGTTAAGAACATCCTCCAGTTTCCGGAACAGTTTCCCGACACAAAGATCATTAAGCTTGAGCAGAATTACCGCTCAACCTCTCCCATCTTAGAGATTGCATCCGAGGTTGTGGCAAACAATTCCAACAGGCTTGGAAAGAGGCTCTGGACCGAAAGAAAAGAAGGGGAAAAAGCCCGCATCGTCTACCTGGAGAACCAGAGCGCAGAGGCTGATTTCTGTGCGGAGCTGCTCGAGGACGGCAATCTGAAGGGAACTGCTATTCTATACCGCACAAACGCACAATCTATGAGCTTTGAAACCTGCTTTTCACGGCTGGACATCCCGTATCAGATTATAGGCGCACTGCGCTTCCTTGAACGTGAGGAAATAAAAGACATCATTGCACTTCTTTCGCTGCTGATGAATCCGGATGACGCAGTTGCATTTACTCGCATCATAAACAAACCGGCACGAGGCCTGGGCAAGGTAACCGTAAACAAGATAATTGCAGAAGCGGGACGCTGGGGCTTTGATCTTCTGACTGCGGGCAGCAGTATCAAGCTTTCCGCCAAGGCTGCAGCAGGGTTTGTAAACTTCTCGGAGCTCTACGCCTTCATGAATGAAAACGTCGACCGTATGCCGCTTGCAGAGTTTGTAGCAGAGCTCGTGACTGAGTCGCATCTGCTGAGTCATTACACAAAAAAAGATGAAATGACCGCGGGTGCAAAAGAAAACAACCTTAACGAGCTTGTATCCGCTGCTGCAGGTTATGGTGACGGTCGACAGGCTCTGGCCCTCTTCCTCGAAGAGCTTGAGCTGGATCGTGAGGCTATAAGCCGAAACAACGGAAGCAACACCGGCGGGGGCGCGACCATAGGCGATGAAAATGCTGTTACTCTCATCACCATGCATAATACCAAGGGGCTTGAGTTTGATCGTGTTATAATAACCGGCATGGAGGAGGGGCTTTTCCCCTCAGGCCGTGAGGAAACTCCAGAAGAGATAGAGGAAGAGCGTCGAATATTCTATGTAAGCATCACGCGGGCCCGCAACGAACTCTACCTCACATCCTGCCGAAGCCGAAGGATATGGGGTCGGACTCAGTACTTCGGGCCGTCGATGTTTCTGGCAGAAGTTCCGGAAGAATACTCTGAGGTTAGCGAAAGCCTTTGGGGTGATGATTACGGTTACGGAGGCGGGCGGCAGGTCAGCGTCGGACAGGATACGAAATACAAACCCGGTACGCCGGTTTATCACGAAGATTACGGCAGCGGCGCGATAGCGAAAAGCGGCACAGCAGGTGATCAGATCTATGTTATAGTGCAGTTCGAGAGTGGAAGAAGCGGACGCTTCCTGCCCGCCTACGATGCACATCTGGAGATATTTGGAAATGATGAATGGGACTGAACCCCGAAATAAGATACCGTTGATAAGGCGAACTCGTGACTACCGCCTCTACGATTTTAAGGGCGGGCGGTATCTCGACCTCTTTCTTGACGGCGGCCGCGCCCTCATGGGGCATAAGCACGGTCGAGCGATACTGATGATGAAAAATAGCCTTGAGAAGGGGATGGCGGCATCCTATCCGGGAGTCTGGGAGGGTAGGCTGCTGAAGCAGCTGGGGCTGCTCTATCCCGAAATAAGAGAGGTTTCGCTATTCTTTGCAGGCAGGGATGATAAAGCCCCGGCTGAGCGTTCGAAGTACAGGCTGTTCAGACCCTTCGAG
>DMKD01000140.1 GCA_003454605.1 Spirochaeta sp.
GGCTGATGTCGTTATCGCCTGTGCGAAGTATCCTATGGACATCGATCTTTATCAGTCACAGAAGGCAATTGAGAATGCGAAGCTTGCGCTCAAACCGGACGGAACCCTGATTCTGGTGTCCGCCTGCCGTGACGGAATTGGCGAGGATGCATTCAGCAGGCTGCTCTCATCATGCAGTTCACCCGATGCTGTGTTTAAAAAGATTGAAGAGGGATACAAGCTCGGATATCACAAGGCGGCCAAGATTGCCGAGATCTGTTCAACGGCAAGGGTTGCGGCATACACTGGCCTCGAACCTGAAGTCCTGAAGTCAGTATTTATCGAACCGCTGAACGATTTGCAGAAGACGATAGATGATTTGCTTAGCGGTAAGCCGGGTTCGGATGCCGCGCGGGTAGTTATCATGCCCGATGCCAGTGTGACGGTACCGAAACAATTGAAAAGATGGTCGAGATAATCAGCGCATTGTGATCTTGCTGAAATCCAAATCTTCTTTAGTATAGGCGGGGAGGCTTTCATCAGGATGGCCGATTGCAATGATTGCATCGACGGTTTCGCTTCCCTTGAGTTCCAGGAGATTTCTGAGGTATTCCTCTGAATCTGTGCCGTCCTCAGTCTTGCGGCCGCGAATCTGAATCCAGCATGAGCCCAAGCCCAGGCTTTCTGCTTCAAGCTGGACAACAATGGATGCTATAGCACAGTTCTCAACCCAAACATCGACTATATCCGTCAATCCAATGACAGCTATCGCAATTGCGGCTGAGTCCAGGGCTTTTGTACCATGAGCTTTTGCGCCGATTGTCTCTTTGATCAGGGCTTTGTCTTCGATGATGATGAACCGCCATGGGCGCTTATTCATTGAGGAAGGCGAAAGCAGCAGGGCTTCAATTAATTTGTCTCTGTCATCTGCAGCAATCGATTCGACTGTAAACTTTCTTATACTTCTTCTATGATACAATAAATCCAACATGGTTTATTGTATCATAGGTATGAAATTTATTATATATGTCTGGATCATACCAGATTTTGCTGTTAAAATAGTGCCTTGTTCGGATAGTATTATAGTTTTTAATCGACTGATTAGTCGAATATTTGCTGCATATTATCATTACAGTCATAGTTAAGAATGCCGTGTGTATTCTAAAAAATTAAATGGAGGTATAACTTGAAAAAAATTGTTATATTTTTTCTAGTTGCTGCGGTTCTGTTGTCTTTCGCTTCATTGACAAGCTGTTCAAAAGACGCAGGCACAATCAAAATCGGTGTTGCAGGTGCTCATAGTGGAGACCTAGCATCATATGGAATTCCTTCAATTAAGGCCGCTGAGCTTGTTGTCGAAGACTGGAATGCCAAGGGCGGCGTTCTCGGCAAGCAGATAGAGCTTGTAATTGAAGACGATGTTTGTAAACCCGAAGTAGCCACAAACACTGCTGCAAAGCTTGTTGGTGAAGAAGTCGTTGCAGTAATCGGACATATCTGTTCGGGCGCAACAAAGGCCGCTCTCGGAATCTACAAAGATTCAAACATCATTACTATGTCACCGTCAGCAACCAACCCGCCGCTTACACAGAGCGGAGATTACCCTAACTTCTACCGAACCATCGCTCCGGATGATGCTCAGGCAAGACTTGAGGTTGATTTCGCAACTCAGACACTCGGAATTAGAAAAATTGCTGTCCTCCATGATAAGGGAGACTATGGTAAGGGGCTTGCTGAATTCGCAAAAGCAATGATTGAAAGCGACGGTGTTGCTGATATCGTTCTTTACGAAGGAATCACCGTAGGTGCTGTTGACTACTCAGCAGTTATCAACAAGATTAAAAACTCAGGTGCAGAAGCAATCATCTTCGGCGGATATCATCCTGAAGCATCCAAGCTTATCGGCCAGATGAAGAAAAAGGGCATGGATACTATATTCATCTCTGATGATGGTGTTAAAGACGATACCTTCATTAAGGTTGCCGGCGAATACGCAGAAGGTGTTTATGCTACCGGTCCTACAGACACTTCAACTGAACCAATGACAATTGCCGCAAACAAGGCTCATCAGGACAAGTATGGTGAAGATCCAGGTGCTTTCTTTCTGAATGCATATGCAGCAACACAGGCAGTTCTTAACGCAATTGAAAAAGCCGGTTCAACCGACTATGACAAGATGACAAAAGCTCTTCAGAGTGAATATGTTGATACTACCCTCGGCCGTATCAGTTTTGATAAGAAGGGTGATGCAATCGGTGTTGGTTTTTCTGTATTCCAGGTACAGAACGGCGCATACGTAGAGATTAAGTAACATCTACGACAAATCGAATTTCAATTTATTCAAACGGGCCGTAAGGTCCGTTTGTTTTTTCTAATATTACACCTCAAGGTTAGAGGAGTTATTCATATATGAATAGTACTTATTTTATTGAACTTTTTCTTGGAGGACTGACAAGAGGAAGCATTTACGCTCTTATTGCACTTGGATATACTATGGTATACGGTATCATCCAGCTTATAAATTTTGCTCACGGCGAGATTTACATGATAGGAGCATTCACAGCCCTGATAGTTTCAGGTGCGCTCGCATTTACCGGTCTTGCTCCGATTGTCATATTTCTTATTGCAGCAGTAGTCGCAATTGTTTACTCGGCAAGCTACGGTGTGACAATGGAAAAGATCGCCTATAAGCCTTTACGAACGGCTCCGAGACTTTCTGCTCTGATAAGCGCAATAGGAATGTCGATGTTTCTTCAGAATTATGTTCTGCTTGCACAGACTTCAGATTTCCAGCCCTTTCCGGAACTTATTCCTGATTTGGCTTTTCTAAAGCCTATTGAAAATATAATGAACACTACCCAGTTTATAATACTGGTTACCACAGCGATAGTAATGGTTCTGTTTACGCTGCTCATCCGATATACAAAGATTGGCAAGGCAATGCGTGCAACCGCCCAGGATAAGATTATGGCACAGCTTGTTGGTATCAATGTTAACAAGGTTATTATGTTTACCTTTCTTATCGGTTCATCTACTGCCGCAATAGGTGGTATTCTGATAAGCTCGCATGTCGGTCAGATAAACTTCTATATCGGCTTTATCGCCGGTATCAAGGCTTTTGTTGCTGCTGTACTCGGCGGGATCGGTTCGATTCCCGGAGCGGTGCTTGGTAGTTTTGTTCTCGGTCTTACTGAAAGCTTCGGAACAGGATATATTTCCAGTGACTATGAAGATGTGTTTGCATTTGCGTTTCTGATTATCATCCTTATTTTCAGACCATCCGGACTGCTCGGTAAGTCGACTAAGAAAAAGGTCTAGGGGGTAGAGATGTCTGACATAAAAACCGGCATTGGCCGGTATATAACAAAAAAAGATGTAAAACGCTCAGGCCTCATGGCTCTGTGGTTCATGTTTCTGACCTTTCCCATTATGGTAGTAAAGGTAAATACGGTTACTGACACAGTTGAATGGCGCTGGATTAATATGTTTATTGTGGGGGGCGGCACGTTTGTACTCTCTTTTGTGTGGCGCTATTTTATCAAGCGCAAAGAGGAGGGCATCAAGAAAGCCGATATGGGTGAGGATGCGCAACAAACCATTGTTCAGCGCATCATGGAAAAC
>DMKD01000190.1 GCA_003454605.1 Spirochaeta sp.
TATTCACCAATGAGGGCCCTGGCAATAAATGAGCCCATACTGTGTGAGTAGATATAATAGGGAAGAGCCGGGTATTCGGATTTCAGTTTTTTACTGAGCTGTAAGTTGTCTTCCACCATGAGGTGCCAACCGTTTCTTGGTGATATCCATCCAGTCTTATCAAGTGAACCCGCTGTTTTGCCGTGCCCGCGGTGATCTTCTCCTGCAACAACGTAACCGCGGCTGTTCAGGTATCGTGCAAACTCATCATAACGTTCTATATGTTCAGCCATCCCGTGAATGATCTGTATTATCCCTTTTGGTTTTTCAGTTTCCCATTTTGCGGCGTAGATGACTGCTCCGTCTTCGGCATTAAAACTGTAGTCTTTCAAAGTGTCCTCCTGATGAAATGTTCAACTATTTATTATAACATAAGGGAGGCTTATCTAATATATAAAAAAACCTCCGGAGCGAGGGCCCTCCGGGGCTAGGGGACACGCCGGACTGGGGCCCCGCTCGGCACAGAGAGCCTATCTATCGACCCTTGCGTTTCCGCCTGAGGCTAGTTTCTCAACCTCTTTAAGTGATGCCATGGAGGTATCACCGGGGGTAGTCATAGCGAGCGCACCATGTGCAGCGCCGAAATTAACTGCTTCTTCGGGAGATTTGCCGGCAAGGAAGCCGTAGATTAGGCCTGAGGCAAAGCTGTCGCCGCCGCCGACTCGATCAAAGATCTCAAGTTTCGGACGTTCGATAGAACGGTAGAATTTACCGCCGGTGTAGAGTATCGCACTCCAGTCGTTTACTGTAGCGGTAGCTACATCACGCAGAGTCGTCGCAATGGCTTTAAAGTTAGGGTATTCGGCGGCAACCGTTCTGATCATCGCTTTGTAGTTATCAATATCGAGTCCCTTAAAACCCTTTTCAGTACTCTCAAGCTTGAATCCGAGTGCTGCGGAGAAGTCTTCTTCGTTTCCGATCATTACATCAACATACTTTGCAATCTCACGGTTAATCTCCTGGGCATGTGCCTGTCCGCCGTTGGACTTCCATAGTGAGGGTCTATAGTTTAGATCGTAACTGATTGCTGTGCCGGCAGCTTGTGCTGCCTTCATAGCCTCAATTGTTAGCTCTGCGGCAGATTCTGAGAGTGCCGCATAGATTCCTCCGGTATGAAACCAGCGAACCCCGTCTCTATCGAACAGGCCGTCCCAGTCTATATCACCGGGTTTAAGCCCGGCTGCTGCTGTGTGGGCGCGGTCGGAAACTCCGAGGGCACCGCGGACACCGAAGCCCTTTTCGACGAAATTGAGTCCCTGCCGGTAGTTTCGGCCTATCCCGTCGTAGTTGAATGTTTTTGAATAATCGTAGTTTACGCCGCCCTGAGATATAAG
Organism: Spirochaeta sp.; assembly: GCA_003454605.1. Classification (GTDB taxonomy): domain Bacteria; phylum Spirochaetota; class Spirochaetia; order UBA9216; family UBA9216; genus Thalassospirochaeta. Next base: position 1,374 of record DMKD01000190.1, read on the forward strand.
ATCTTCAAGCAGCAGTCCGAGGTCGTTTCCGGGTATTCCGGTAACAACAGCTGTATCAAGTCTGAAGCATTTATGCAGACCGCGAATAACATTATATTCTCCGCCGCCTTCCCAGATTTTGAATTCTCTGGTGTTTCGAATTCGTCCCTCACCCGGATCAAATCGAAGCATTATCTCTCCGAGAGCTGCTGCATCCCATTTGCATTTTGACGCAGGTTTAATATTAAATTCAGACATAATCACTCCTGTGAACCTAAATTAATTTGTGAAACTTAAAATAGTATAAAATCGCGGTTTGCGGTTGTCAATAATGCTGGAATAAATCCGTCGTCTATCGTATTCTCAATGCTGAGGCAATGAGGCTTAGGACCAGCTCCTGCTATGGTAAAATTGTACATTCAGATATCTTCGTTAAATATCAATCACTTCAAGATCAGGAATTGAGGACAGCAGCGGAACAGTATCTATGCTGCATGCTCCATTTTTAATGAGTTCATATCTGACCTTAGCCAGAGGTATTTGGGGGTTATTGGTTTCCACCTGGATAGAATACTGTGCAAAACTTTTTCCCGGATTGATTGGCGGTTCTTCAGCATAGAGGTTGTAGTCGGAAAGGTATCTCTCTATAATCTCCTTCTTATTTTCAGGGACGTTGAATAAGAGCATTACCCTGTTTTCAGCATTGATAGTACCGTGCAGGTTAAGCAGAAACATCTTCAGCAGATCAAGTTTGACCGGATTTTCTTTGATAACGGGGTTAATCCATATCCCGGTTTCACTCATCATTAGTTCATCGATAATCTTCAGCCCGTAATTACGTAATGCGCTTCCCGATTGGGTTATTTCTATTCCGATATCGGCGCCGCCGTTTTTGATCTTGGCTTCTGTTTTTCCCCATGTTTCATACACAACAATACCGCTGTCGTTTTTCGGAGGCGTTTTGTATTTCTGCACCGACCATTTGCTGAATTCATCATATTTACCGATGACCTTAAGCTTTTCCTGCAGCCACTCTACAGCAAGGTAGGGCATTTCAGAGACGACCTTGATAAGCTTTTTTTCAGAGGTCAGTTTACGAAGACAGTCTTCGATGCTATCAGCCGGATCATCTCCGTTGGTAATACCGACTATCCTTACCCCCCCCCGCCTAAGCGACAGGACCTTTTCGAGTTCAAGTTTTTCACCGTACTCAATTTTCAGCTCGACAACTCTCTCTTGAATCCAGTCGTCACCGGCAATAGCAACGTCAAGTTCGCCCAGCATCATCTGTGAGCCGAATTCCTGCGGTCTGCCGTCCCAGCCGAATAAAAAGTTAACCGTTGAGAATTTCGTAGGTCCGCCGTTTTCATAACCGCTGGTCTTGAATCCGGCGGCATCAAGCAGGTTTATCAGGTTTCCGCCTCGTTTAGGGTTTGCAAGTGAGCCTGCCGGCATGCCTATAACAAGTTGTTTTTCATTCATTTTTCAATAAACTCCAGTTTGCCGTCTGCTGTAATACTTCGGTAGTAGCATGAAGTGTGAGGTTTTCCATCATCACATTTTGCGTGACAGGCTCCCTTGCCCTGTGGGACGACCATATAAACCAGCGAATTCTGTTCACAGTTGATTCTTATATCTTCAACCTTCAGCATGTCTCCGCTTGTCATTCCCTTTTTCCACAGCTCTGAGCGGCTTCGGCTCCAGTATGTGGCATAACCGCTTTTTCTTGTTTCATCAAAAGCCGCCTTATTCGCAAAGGCGAGTATCAGAACTTCCTTTGTGTTAATATCCTGTGTTACAACGGGGACAAGGGTATTGCCGTCCGCACCAAAATCCAATAATAATTCTTCTGTATATTCTTTACTCATAGTAACGTGATTTTAGACAATTAGTATAAAAACAGCAATATGGTATTAGGGACATTAAAGTACCCTCAGCTGTTGCAATACACTGCTTTTTCTGTAAAAATAAAGCCACAATGAAAAGAATGATCTTAGAGTGGACAGTTGGTTTTTTGCTGCTGTTCTGCATTTTACCTGCAGCAGTATTCGCAGCCGATGCGGAAAGAATAGATGTCCGGTTCCTCAGTATCAGCAGAACGATTGAAACTTCAACAGGAATTAAATATGCTGCCGCAGTGAATGACGGATTCCTTATCTCTACAGACGGGGGGCGGATGTGGTCGCAGAGAAACAAGGGGCTGCCCTCAAAAGTGGTTTATCCGTTCAGAAACGAAGAGATTGAAACTCTGACTTCAATCGGGTTTGATCCTTTAGATGAATCAAAACTTGTCTGTACTACGGCCTCCGAACTCTATGTTTCAAAGGATGCTGGCCGAAACTGGACGAACATCCCTGTTAAATCACCAGTAAGCCGCTCAAATATTCTTACAGGTGCGGCACCTTCGCCCTTTGATGAAAACACCTATTTAATTTCAACATCATTCAGCGGACTTTTTGAAACCTGGAATAACGGTGAGACCTGGTCCGAGGTCGCTGAAAAATCAATCATCTACCGCGGGGCCGGTTTCAATGAAGAAATTGCTGCCGCATTATATTCACCGACGAGCGAGGGTGTAATCTACGTTGCATATTCATTCGGTAACGGTCTGTATAAGAGTTCTCCCGACCGAAGCAGATGGGTAGGGGGCGAAGGGTTGTCCGAGACCAACAGCATCCAGACTGCTCAGTTTATAGAAAACAGGATAAGGGTCTCATTTTTTGATGGTACAGCTGACTACATACCAGAGAGTAGAAAATGGACAATGATGAACGAACATGAGGTCGCGACGGCCGTGACTGCTGCTGCAGGTACTGCACGTTCGAAGAGGCTTGAAGCTGCTGCTGACCATCGCGGAATGTACATCGGACCCTGGCACGCTTCGGGTGAACGGTTGCAGAATCATCTGGATTTTATGGAGAATAACGGGCTTGAATCGATTGTAATCGATATTAAGGATGACTTCGGTTATCTGACCTATGATTCGAAACTTGAATTACCGAACAGCATAGGTGCTGTAAAGGATCGAATTCATATTGAAAATCTTATTGCTGAAGCGCATAAACGTAATTTTTATGTAATAGGCCGGGTCGTCGTTTTTAAGGATCAGCAGCTCTTCAATTATGATAATCACATCTTCAGTCTGAAAGACAAATATACCGGAGAGCCCTGGAGATATCTGATAAAGAACACTGACGACGACACCGGAGAAGTCAGCTATGAACAGCGGGAATACTGGGTTGATCCCTTTAAAGAAGAAGTCTGGAAGTATAATGCAGACATCGCTGAAGAGCTTCAGAATCTTGGTGTTGATGAGATTCAGTTTGATTATATCAGGTTCCCCTCAGACGGGGCCACGTCTAGAATCGCATTCAGCAGCCTTCATCCTGGAATGTCAAGAATAAACGCACTTGAATCGTTTTTCAGGCTTGTGCGCGAGCGGGTGCATATTCCAATAAGTACCGACCTGTACGGGTTCAATTCATACTATCGAATGGGGAACTGGATAGGACAGAATATCGAAATGCTCGCTGATTATGTCGATGTTATCTGTCCCATGTATTATCCATCGCATTTTCCCAGGAATTTTATGAAAAATACACCCTATCTCGATCGAGCTGAAGACATTTACTATGAAGGAACACTGAGGGCTGCTGAAATTGTTTCGGGCAGAAGTCTAATCCGGCCTTATGTACAGGCCTTCCTTCTTCCTGCTGAATATTACATGGAGGAAGATGTCTACCAGGAGTACCTGCTTAAGCAGCTGCGCGGATGCCGTGACGCGGACTCATCAGGATGGACACTGTGGAATATGTCGAATAATTATTATATGGTGCCGGAACCTCTGAATGAGCAATACTGAGTTTTATTTTTCCGGTTGTGCAGGGAAGACAATTACAGCCTGAGAGCCATTGTTGTTGTTGAGTAATAATTCTCCGCCTAATTGAGAGGCAAGACTCTTTACTAATGTCAGTCCCAGGTTATGGTTTTCGCCCGCTATAACTTCCACAGGAAAGCCCACTCCGTCATCTTCAACATAAAGAGTTCGAATCTCATCTAATATATTGAATCCGATATAGATGCGTCCCCTCGGCCTGTCGGTGAAGGCGTATTTAAGACAGTTAGTAATCAGTTCATTGAGTATGAGACCTAAAGGAGATGCCAGCTCGGATTTGACGGGTACAGGGTTAATGTTGTAGACAATCTCAATATCCTGCGAAATTAAATCAGTGCTATGAACCAGATTCATTGCTAATGTTTTTGACAGATCCTCAAGATCAAATGTATCGGTTGATTTACCGCTGTAAAGAAGCTCATGGACCGATATCATGGAATCCATCCTGTTTTTGAGTATATTCAGGATGTATGTATCTCTCTCATCATGAAGGTAGAGTTTCTGCAGATTCAGGATTCCGGTAATAACGGCAAGATTGTTTTTTACCCTGTGATGCACCTCTTTTACCAGGAGTTCTTTTTCTTTGATTATCTTTTCAGTTTCCTGTTCGGCAAGAATCTGTTTGGTAATATCACGGCTTGTTCCCCTCCGTCCTATATATGTTCCTCTATGATCAAAGATATGTTGAATAATATTTTCCCACCAGCGAATTTCTCCCGTCTTTGTGATTATCCTGTATTGCTGGATAAGCGGAGGATTATTGATGTCCTTAAGGAAAACAGCTTCCTTGTCCAGGAACGTCTTCAAGTCATAAGGGTGGACTATGCTGAAAAAAAATTCGGGGGAATCATCCAGAAATTTCTGAAGCGGAAACCCGGTCATCCTTTCAATCGAGGGAGACTGAAAGATCAGCTTATCATTCGGATCAAACCAGAATTCCGAATGATATGCCTGCTGTGAAGCAATTTTAAAATATTGTTCGCTATTATTTACATCGCTGCGCCAGATTTTAGAAAGGTGCTCAATCAAGGATTCAAAGCTTCCGGTTTTACCGTCGAGGCTGAAGTATTCCTCCGCACCAGACCTGAGCGACTGCAATATATTTTCTGCTGTGTATTCTGTATCAACTATGACAAGCAAAGACTTGTCGGCGAGTTCTTCGGCCTGATCGATTAATGAGCCGGGGATAATTAGAGGTGAGGCTCTGTGAACTGAAAGATGGTTTTCAAGATCTTCGGTGCTCTTATAGAAATGATATGAAATATCTGTTTTCTCGAGATAATTCGATATTGAGGAAAAATCAGTACTTTTGTCGAGCAGTATGTCGATATCCACATACTAACGATAGGATAAATAGGTGGGTAATGTCAAATATCTTCCGGATATTTATTCTTTTTTGGGTTTAATTTTGTTATTCAGCAGGCTTGCCTTTGTAATTTTTTCACCCTGTGTTTTAAGTTTAAAAACGGCTTTTTCAACTTTTTTCTTTTTCTCAAATGCATCCTCAAAGAGTTCGGTCTGTTCCGGTTTATTTCCATCCTCAAGCGACAGCAGACCGGTACCTATTAAACGGATAGTGGAAGAACCGTTCCATCTGCTGTTTAACAGTTCAATGCTATGTGAATAAATCTCTTCTGCAGAGTGAATATAGTGACTGAATGTCTTCTGAGCAGTTGTAGATGTAAAGTCAGAGAAACGCAGTTTCAGTGAGATGCTTTTACTTTTCTTATTTTCCTTCAAGGCCCTGAACATCACATGATGAGAGAGCTCTAAAAGTACCAGTTCTAAAACATCACGATCATTTACATCCTCCTGAAAGGTTGTCTCGTTGCTGATAGAATTACTCTTTGCCGCCGTCTCATACATTCCAATATCAATTCCGCGACAGGCTCGAAATAGAAAAGAACCGGCCGACTGACCGAAGATTGTTTTAAGCGAGTTCTCATTAAAGTCTCTCAATCCCTTAACTGTGGTGATATTCAGGTCGGTAAGTCTCTCCATGGTCTTTTTGCCGAGCCCCCATATATCCTTAAGCTCAAGCTGATCAAGGAAACCAAGCTCATCACCATGCTTCACTATATGAAGACCGTCGGGTTTACCGAAATCAGAAGCCAGTTTAGCCAGGAATCTTGATTCGGCAGCACCTATGGAGATCGTCAGTCCTGTTTGATCTTTTACAGCCTTTTTTATCATCATTCCGGTTTCTTCAATCGTACCGAAGAGTCTGTCGGTACCGGTCATATCAAGAAATGCTTCATCAATAGAAATCTGACAGATATCCGGTGTGAACTCATTAAAAATATTCATTATCTTTACAGAGACTTCCTGGTAAAGCTTCATTCTGACCGGCAGGAAAACGGCCTCGGGACATAATCGTTTTGCAATCGATACAGGCATGGCCGAATGTATGCCGAATTTCCGGGCTTCATATGAGCAGGCTGAAACCACACCGCGTTTACCTGGCGCGGCCCCAATAATCACCGCCTTACCGGCGTATTCCGGCTGTTCATTCTGTTCCACTGCCGCATAGAAGGCGTCAAGATCCACATGCAGTATTCTGGATGTAAAAACAGAATCAGTCTTCATAAGAATAGTTATTTACAATGGATACTCTATGACTAATCATATAGCTCTCATTGTCATATTTAATTATCGTGCTGCTTGCAGGGAAATCCGCCTGTATGCTATACATCGCCTCGGCTGTACGGTTAAGCGTCAGTGATATATTAAGCGGCAGGGGCGGATTGCTTCCGATAAATACCTCGAGTTTCTTTTGTCCCGGAAGCCATTCGGCAGGATAATTGCTATCATAGAGGGTAAGTGGTTCATCTGAATACAGAGTGAAACTTATCTTTTCGGGTCGGTCTGCAAAGTTGATTTCTGTGTTTATTATCTTGCGGTTTAAAAATGATTTTGTCTGCAGAGCTAACTCAGTTTTTTCAGTAAATTCTGGTGCCGCTTCTACTATTTCGGTTATTTTCGCCCGGACATCCTCAGGCAGCCGATGGGGACTGTCTATCTCCAGTTTTCGTGAATCATTATTTTCATCGATAGTTTCTGTAATATTTACAGGCTGCGGTCTCATTTCATTGAAAGGAGAAAAAAACAGTATTACCACCAATAAACCGGCTGATGCGGCCCCGAGTAAAGCGGGAAGCAGGCGTGTAAGTTTGCCGGATAATGGCGAAAGCAGCTCCAGTCTTATGGCTGCGAGTATGAAAGGCATTATTATGATGGATATCAGCAAATCTCCATATAGCGGAGATAAGGTGATTAATTCGATAACTGATAGCGAAGGCAGCGAGAAGATCTCAAAAAGAATAAAACCAAGCCATATTACCGAAAGAAGCAGCATGATCAGTTTAATAACAGGTTTTCTGAATACGGTAAGCAGGAAAATAAAACATAGAGACCATAATGCAAAGAATGACAATGAAAGATTAATAACCGTTAGAATGAACAGGCTTATAACAAGAAAAAAGATAGCAGAGATAGAATAAAAACTACCTTTTTTTGAAAAAGGAAGTTTTGATATCAGCTTGAAAGCCAGGGTGTAGATTAGAAGTGAAAATGATATTTTAAACAGAAAAACTGTTAAAGAGCGATATTTCCATAGGTCCATGAATCCCATCTTTGCCAGGATAAAGGTCAGGAGCAGACTCGTTAGCGACAGGATGATAAAAACTGAACCGAATAGAAAGGGCAGGCTCCAGAAATTTTTCAGCAGCGTCTTCATGTACCAGCCGAAATGTTTTCGTCTGAAGATCGGATAGATCATAAGAAGAGCAAGAAGCAGAATGTAGAGCAGGAGGAAGATCTGCTCGCTGATACCGAAAATATAGTGACTGTCCCAATCTGATGGAATACCAGCAGAGAACTCATCAAGAACGGTGGTATAGAAATTCTTTAGTTCAGTTTCATCGACTATCGATTCGTAACTCTCACCGCATAATTCGTCACAGTTCAGTTCAATTGCCGGATATCCGTCTTCGAGATAGTCTCTGATACCGCTGTCAGTGCCAGCTGCGGATAATCTGAAAAGAATTGATTCGGTATTTGAATGAACCCAGTCTATTCCGGCGGAATCAAGAGAATCTTTCACAGTATCGAACAGAAAGAAGGGGGTACTGAAGCCGTCGGCCCCTGATGAAATTCTGAATGATTGAGGAATCCCCTCAAAATTCAGATATATAAATGCTGCAGGAGACTCAGGGTAGAAATGTTCCAGAAAATTCCTGGTACCAAGCTTGTTACCACCTGTGGATTCCGCGCCCAGAAATATAAATTTTAAGGTCAGCTGCGGTGAAATGGTTTTATAATATTCAATCAGAAATAAAGCTGCCGATATTCCATAGCTTCCCTCTACAGGGATTACAGAGACGATACTGTCGTTGATAATCCCTGGAATTACAGCTTCGATGTAGGATGAATATGAGTGGTATCCTTCTGTCTCAGTGAAACCGAATTCCTGGAAATCTACATCAAGGGCTTGGAGCCGTTCGGCAATCTGCGCGATTGTTTCTTTTTCATTAGGCGAGCCTTCACTTCTTGGAAAAAGCTTGGAAAAATGATCAATATCGTTTATTATAGAATCAGAAAAGGAAAAGGTTGCAGTAAATAATAATATCATAAGAAAGGAAAAAAATCTTTTCATTATGAACCACAATAAGGGAAATCAATATGGTTGGTCAAGATTTAAAAAATGGACTTTTACCCGCAATAGAGAATTATAGAACAATCAGACTGTTCAGCGATGAAGCTGTCAGCGATGAAATTATTGAATCGATACTTGAAGCCGGCAGAAGAGCTCCATCAGCCAAAAATCGCCAACCCTGGAGATTTGTGCTAATTACCAATGGTGATGTTAAAAAGAGACTTGAATCGGCTGCCTACGGCCAGGAGCAGGTCAGCTCGTCATCATTCATTGTTGCGATTGGAACCACCAACGTGGACTACCGCATGCCGAACGGTCAGCTTTCATATCCGGTAGACCTAAGTTTTGCAGCTTCATTCATGCTGATTCAGGCCGGTGCAAAAGAGCTTGGAAGCTGTGTTATCACCACTTATGATGAATTAGAGGTTAAGGAAATACTCACCGTTCCGTATTCTATGCGCATAGTCATGATGATCGCCTTCGGCCATCCGGCTGAAGAGCTTGGCCCTAAAACCATCACCAACCGAAAAGCCCTTTCTGATATCATGTCTCGTAATCACTGGTAAGTTTAAAGTGAAAAATCCAGTTTGTTTTTTTGATTGAATCTCTTCTCACCGAGAACTACCAGCTTATCAAGCATTTCGGAGTAGGGAAGGCCTGCCGCTTCACACATCTTCGAGAACATGCTTATATTCGTAAAGCCCGGAATTGTATTCACCTCGTTCAGAAGAAGCTTGCCTGTGTTGCGGTCGATAAAGAAATCAACCCGGGCCATTCCCTCGATTCCGGCTGAAGTATAGGCTTTAACCGCTGTTCGGCGTACCTCCTCAATTGTCGATTCATCAAGCTCAGCAGGTATCAGCAGCCGCGCGCCGTTTTCATCGATGTATTTTGCCTCATAGTCATAAAATGTGTGAGTAGGTGCGATTTCTCCCGGAAGATAGGCTTCAGCTGTCAGGTTGCCTATTACCGAGCATTCAATTTCGCGGGCATCAATGCCTGGTTCAATCATCACACGGCTGTCGAACCTGAATGCTTTAGGCAGAGACTCTTCAAGCTCCTTTCGATTGTCAGCCCGGCTGATGCCTACTGAGGAACCGGCGCGTACCGGTTTAACGAATACTGGATAACCGAACTTTTTCTCTACATTACCGATAAAATGATTCATTGAAAAACCCGAAGCGTTCGTAATTTCTGCACTCAGCGACATGAATGGAACTGTTGCAAGACCTTCTGATACCCATATCTTCTTGATTATTTCTTTGTCCATACCGATTGAGCTTCCTGATACACCGGCGCCGGCATAGGGAATCTCCATCAGCTCAAGAAGCCCCTGCACTGTCCCGTCCTCTCCGTTTGTTCCGTGAAGGATGGGGAATATAAAATCTATTTCAATTTTTGTATGACCCGCATAAAAACCCTCAGCCGGGATAATTACTATCTTCTGTCCGGCTGCTGATATGAGTGAAAGCATGCCAGTCTTTTTCAGATCAGCCTCGGCTTCCGGCTGAAGATACCATTTGCCTGTTTTATCAATACCAATCAGGGTTATATTATATTTATCCTTATTGAGCTGTTTAACCACAGAAGAGGCTGAACGTATTGAAACCTCATGTTCTCCGGATTTCCCGCCGTATAGTACACAAATATTTTTTTTATTCATTTGATGCCTTCTTTTATCAGTAAATCGTTAGTATTATAATGGGGAACGGAGGATAGTGCAATTGAAGAAGAGAAAAGTGATGACAGAAAAGAATACAGATCCTGCATTATGGATTTTTATCCTGTATCTCGCTTTGGTAGTAATAATGTACCGATTGTCGCCTACTATTACCGGGGCATTAATTCTGGGTCTCTACCTTTCTATGATAATCATGGTTCCTGCGAGACTGATTGCGAAAATAAAATTTATAGGTGAGCGGGTCTCCCTGATAATTTCGTCAATATTGGTGTTTGCTGTTTTGGTAGTGACCGTATATCAGATTTTTCCGATAGTCTATGACGAGGCGTCCAAATTGTTTTCTACCCTGTCTTCGACCGATATATCAATCGAAGAGCTTCTCGCACAGCTGCCCGTATTTCTAAGGGACATTATCGGAAGTGGAAAGTCTAACGATGCAGTCACCGAGCAACTCTCTAATCTTATTTCTACATTCACAAGCTACGGAATGAATCTGATGAACAGCATTCTGCCAATGATTCCAAACATGCTTACGGCAATTGTGATTTTCATAATAACTGCAACCTATATATCGACTCTTAAACCTGTATTTCGTGATAATTTATGGCGGTTTTTTCCGGCCTCTACCAGAAACAAGTCCACGGGTTTTGTACGTGAATACTACAACAGTATAAAAACATTCATCAGCGGTCAGCTGATTATTGCATTTATCGTGGGTCTGATAGTTGGAATTGGGATGACGATAGCCGGTATCCCGTATGCAGTTTTTCTAGGGTTTCTGGCAGGCGTCACCAACCTTATACCTTTTTTCGGTGTGATAATAACCTCTGTACCGGCAATATTTCTGGCTCTTGCGAATTACGGACTATTCGGGCTTATTCGAGTAGGTATAGTGCTTATTATTGCTAATCAGCTCGAGTCATGGGTGCTCTCGCCTAAAATCCAGGGGGACAGAATGGAACTGAACTGGTTTGTAATTCTGCTTGGAATACTGCTGTTCGGCAGCCTCTTCGGGATAGTGGGTGTATTGTTCGCGGTGCCGATCATGGTTTTTATTAAAGAATTCTGGAAACAGTATGTTCAGGATGCTTTTAGAAGAAATTAGCGAGCGTTTTTTACTGAGACAACAGGCTTAGAGCATACTCGGGCAGAATCGGCATGCATGCGTCATTTTCTTTATAATCTTTAATATTCCTTGTAACAAGATAATCGCAGCCGGCTGAGATTGCCGCAAGATACTGTAATGTATCTTCAAAGTCTTTTCCGGGATTGTTTACTGCTTCAAGAACATTTGAATTTTCTATAGGAATGATATAAAAAATTGACGTCAGCTTTTTGATTACCTCAAGTGCTACTTTCTTATTAAGATGCTTCGAAAGAAGGTAATAAACATTTGCAATAACCAATGAGGATGTGACTCCCTCAGCTTTTTTCGCCTCAAGCATTCCAATCACATGTCTTGCGCTGTGAACAAAATCTTTTCTATTCATGAACAAATCAATTATCACATCAGAATCTATAAATAGCTTAGTCACTCAGGTATTTCCCTTCAAGATGCTCAAGTCTGGCTGTTTTGTATTCAATATCGTTCAAGCTTTCGAGGATGCCGACGAGTGAATCGGTGATTGGTGTGTTAAGTTCGCCGGTTCCAGAGCTGTAGAGGAGATTTTTAAAATAGTTTTCAACCAGGATTGACAGACTCAGATTCCTTACAGCCGCATATTCCTTAATTTTTTCTTTCAGATTTTCATCTATGCTGAGGTTAAGTTTTCCGTTCATGCGCACTCCTTTTATAAAAATATACGTATTTATGTGCGCATT
>DMKD01000177.1 GCA_003454605.1 Spirochaeta sp.
AAGTTCCGGATTGTATAGGCCTTGATGTGCAGCTTGATGAGGAATTAATCAAGAAATATCAAATGAATTAACAAATATGCGGAGGAGAAATATGGAAACCAAGAAATTAGAAACGAAAAAAATTGATAAATTACTGATTGGTATCAGCTTAGCACTGGTCGTAACAATAGTGGGTTTGCTTTACTTCAATCCTGACTCATCGCAGGTTGTCGCAAGCAAGATTTTTGGAACAATGACAAACATTTTCGGATCGGGAACCCTGCTCTTTGCTTTTCTGGGCCTTATTGTCCTGATTATCGTAGCGGTTAGTAAATTTGGTAATATAAAACTGGGTGATACAAAACCAGAATATTCAACATTTAAGTGGGTCGCAATGATGATTAGCTGTGGCCTGGGATCTGCAACAATGTACTGGGCATTTGTTGAATGGGGATACTATATAGGAACACCAGGTCTCGGTATTGAACCTGCAAGTCAGCAGGCTTTTGAGATGGCATTACCTTATAATATGTTTCACTGGGGCTTCAGTGCCTGGACACTTTACGCTTTAATAGGGTTGCCGATCTGCTATCACTTTCATGTCAGGAAGAATAAGGGATTAAGTTTAAGTTCCATGCTATGTTCTATTACTGGTTTGAAAAAGGGAGGTGTAATTGCAAGGATCGTTGATGTGCTGTTTATTTTTATCTGCTTCGGTGGACTTAGTATCACCCTCGGTCTTTCTGTACCGCTTGTGTCCAAAGTATTGTGTTCTGTATTAGGAATACAACCATCATTTATAATGAATCTGATTCTCATACTGGCAATATCAGTTGTCTATTCATTCAGTTCATACATCGGTATTCAAAAGGGAATGTCAAAAATATCAAACTGGAATACAAAACTTGCCATTGTATTTTGTGTTGGAATTATTATTGCCGGCCCTGGATTATTTATAATCGCCAATACCACAAACTCACTTGGATTAATGATGCAGAATTTTGTTCAGATGAGTTTATATACAGACCCCATAGGGAAGAGTGGATTTCCACAATCATGGACAATTTTTTATTGGCTGTACTGGATAACCTACGCTCCATTTACAGGGATTTTCATTGCAAAAGTATCCAAAGGACGTACCCTCAGATCAGTTGTTGTCAATACAATTGTAAGCGGTAGTGCAGGATGTTTCTTTTTCTTTGGAGTTATTTCCAGTCTTACTATCGACAGACAGATTAAAGGACTCGTTGATATGGTGTCTATGCTTGGAGCAGGGGAAGGGAATACTGCTATAATCGAGGTGATGCAAACTTTACCTCTAAGTGGTGTATTCATGGTAGCTTTTTGCATAATGTCAGTACTATTTCTTGCAACTACTTTAGATGGAGCAGCCTTTACTATGGCATCTACAGCTACTCCAGGGCTTAAAGAAAACGAAGAACCCCATCCTATTCATCGACTATTCTGGTGTATAGCACTGGCACTTGTTCCTCTCACAATGATATTTATCGGAGCAGATCTTAACACAATAAAAACATGTGCAATCATCACAGGAGTTCCAATAATCTTCATAATGCTTGTTCTTCTTTATGGCTGGTTTAAATGGATGTACAAAGATTACAACTTAATTCCAGCAGAAAAAATTAAAACTACATTTCTGAAACCCGAGGATAATTAAAATGAATCGTTTTGTAATAATGGACGAGCGGGACTTTGTTGCAACAGCGCTTGTTGATTGTAAAGCGGGAGAAGATGCTGACATCTTCTCTCCTGAAAACAAGAACATCAGTAAATTAAGAGCACTTGATGATATTCCCTACGGTAATAAAATTGCACTTCGGGATATCGAATCTGGAGAGAAGGTAATTAAATATGGTGCTGTTATTGGTGAGTGCACTAGCTGCATCTCTAAAGGTGAGTTAGTGCATGTACACAATTTAAAAAGTCTTGCTGTAGATATTCCCCCTGCATTCAAATCTGAAATAATGCGTCAAATGGATATTAAACAGAGCGGAGGTGATGAGATATGACTTTTAACGGATATCTACGACCTGATGACAAGGTTGGTATCAGAAATAAGCTTCTAATTATTGCTGTAGACGAATGCTGCGACGGAATAGCAAGAAATATTGCAAAATACTTCGAAGATGCTGTTGTTTTAACTAACTGGTACACATGCATGCTGGGCGGGAATGAGGAAACCTTCCTTCAAATGATTGCCAATGGAAAAAATCCAAATGTTGCCGGTGTGCTTGTGATTGCGATGGGTTGCGGCAGTATATTGCCCGAACAAGTAGCAGATGTAATTGCTGAATCGGGAAAACCTGTTGAGACATTAAACTGTATAGAGTGCGGAGGAACGAGGAAGGCAATTGATTCCGGAAGAGATAAAGTAAATAGACTTAAAGATTATGCAGATTCCATTATAAAAAAGGATTTCCCAATCAGTCGTCTGATTATTGGGATAAAATGCGGCGGTTCGGATACAAGTTCCGGCATTGCATCAAATCCAAGCGTCGGAGCCGCAGCGGACATGATTGTCAGTATGGGAGGAATCTGCATCGGTGGGGAATTGTTTGAACTTCAAGGCTGTGAAAAGGAGCTTGATGCAAGGGCGGCTTCTCCTGAGATAGCATCCAAGATCAGAATACTTATTGAAAACGAAAGAAGAAGATGGAGTGTAGAAGGCACAGATGTTGAAACAATGAGCATAGGAAATAGTATCGGCGGATTGACAACAATTGAGGAAAAATCTTTAGGTGCACTTCATAAATTCGGGTCAAAAAAGATACTTGATGTTCTTCAATTTAACAAGGATTTTATTGATTCACCAACAAAGCCTGGGTTTTATTTATCGGAAACAACTATGCTATGCGGCGGTGCTGGAGTTAATTATGCATCTCTGGGAGCGCATATAATCCTTTGGACTAGTGGTGCCGCGGGGTTTAATAATCCTATGGTGCCTGTAATTCGGGTGAGCGGAAATAAGGATCTATTTAATGATGATATGGATGTCAGCGCGATTGGAATAATGGATGGAACAGAAGAGCTTAATTCTGTAGCTGAACGAATTGTAGAAAAGATTAAGTATGTTGCAGACGGTAATCCAACACAGCTTGAAGATATAGGAGAATCCACATTGACTCTATATCAAAAGGATCAGCGCTTGGAAAAATTGCTAAATCTTAATTGTTTAAAATAAAAAACGGCCGGTTCGGATAAACTTCCCGACCGGCCAATTCATAGTATTATCAAAAAATACTGATGTATATACCTTAGCTGTCCGGTGCATCAAAGATAATAGTGCTGCCCTCGATTCGTATTACATCTCCCGGCTTAAGCTTCCTGGTTTTTACCTTGCGGTTATTGACCCGTACAGGTCTTTTGCTGACAAGGGTAAAATCTCCGGATTTTTCATCCTGTACAATGGTCGCATGTTCCGGGTCGACACCGGCACTGCCTGCAAGGGTGAAATGGGCATCACGGCTTGCTCCGATGATGGTTGCTCCTTCAGTCAGAATTGTCTTCTGGTTTGAATCAAGGCTCTGTATCTGCGGGTTTCTGGCAGGTTTATCAAAGGGAATTATGAACATGACAGCAACAGCTGCAGCGGCGGCGAGAAGCAGCAAAAGAAGAACGGCGCTAGAAGCATCGGTTTCACCTCCGAAGAGCATCGGGACCATAAGCATTCGACTGTCGGAGCTGCCCTTCCAGCTGAGTTCAATCTCTCCGATGTTATTCTTCAGCGGCGGAGCTTCAACCCTTATTCTGTATTCATTCATTATCTTTTCACGGATATCGGAATAGACTCCGCTTATTTCTTCAGTAGAGCGTACATCATAGAATTTTCCGCCGCTTCTGCTGCAGATTTCCTCGAGTGAAAGATCTTTATCATCCGAGATATTGATGCCGTCGAGAGTGACTCCTGACTTATGATAAACCCGTACGATTTCATCCGGTTTTGCTATCTTAGTACCCCATCGCTCGTGAATGTTTTCGCCGTGTTCATATATCGAATAATTTTCACCATCGGATAGTACTATCACAGCCCGTCTCCCTGCTGTTTTTGAAAAACCGGAAGCTGCCTCGGTCAGTGAATTATAGAGTTCGGTATATGCCTGCTCAGCATCCGGTCTGCTTATCGATGAGAGTTTCCGTCTTATATCGGCAATATTGGTTCCAAGCGGCGCAACCTCCTGAAAACCGGTATTGAATGTATAGACTGCGGCCTTGTCGCCCGATTTCTCTATCTGATCAAGAAAAGATTCAAGGGCAGTTTCAGCTTGCTCTATGCGGCGAATTCCGTTAAAGCTCTCCTCGTACATCGAGCCGGAATTATCAATGAGAAGGATGAAGTCTATGGCTTCCTTTTCGTTAGGCTTGTTTTTAAACGAGATTATATTCAGATCACCAAGTTCTTTTTCTGATACCGTAAAATCATCGGTCTGAAGTTTTGCAGCATCTGCGCCCGGAAGTGAAAAGTAGATGTCTATCTCCCCTCTGAACATGAGTGCATTAGTGTCAATTTGTGAAATTCTGATATCCTGAGACCATAGTACTGCGGCTGTTATTATTAAAGCTGCTGTAAAAAGTATTTTCTTCATTTGATCCTCCGTTACAGGGGAAGGTAAATAAGCTTGAGGCTGCCAAGCTGAATTACATCCTGATATTTGAGCATCTGCCGCATCGATACCGGCTGATCATTTAATAATGTTATATCAGCCGATGCGGCAGCGATTTCTTCCTGAATCTCAAAATTAATCTCACCGCCGCTGCGTGTTAGCAGTCCTTCGGGTATGGTTTTATAACCGTTAATTGCTATATCGTTACGTACACTGTTGCCGATGGATGTTTTTAACTTAACTATGAGATATTCACGGTCTTTCAGGGGGCCGTTGAGTATTCTGAGTCGGGCAAAGCTGAAGCGGCGTTCAAACTCTCCGATAAATAATCCGATAAGGGCTCCCATAAGAATCAATCCTGCGGCCTTGATATAGACGGCATCCGGTATAAGTCTTATCAGGAACTCAAAAGCGAGGCCGCCGATCAAGCCGCCTGTCAGTCCCCCAACGGCACCGGCTGCGGCTCGTCTGATAGCTTTTTTCTGAAGTCCGTCGATTGCACCGATCGCGGCACCCATAAGCATCCAGCCGAATCCACGCCACAGCGGCAGCAGGACGTCCATTGATCTATCGTAACCGAAGCCGGCAAGTCTTGCCGACAGCAGCATCCCCTGTGATGCGATTACCTGGGCAGCCGCGGCGGTAACCGCTCCCGCAGCAGCGGCAGTAAGGGCACGGATTAATCCGGTTTTAAGCTCTCTGTAGATGATTCCGTCGGCAAAACCAAACGTGAAGCCGAATATGAAACCGAGCGCCGCCCCCTGGATTAGGGCCAGAAGCAGGTAGTTCGGAAGCCCTGCTCCGTTCAATATCTCAACGGCCGCGAAGGCAGCTGTTCCTGAAAATATACCAAGCAGCAGATATAGAATTCTTTTATTGTTTCCTGTCATTGTTTAATCCTTATCCTTATCGGGGCTGAGTTCCGCCTGAAAATGCAGAACCTTCTCGTTGTTCTTGATGCGCAGGATGTATTCCTGTGCTGTATATCCGTCAGCTGATATTCTGAAGTTATACACTGCTCCGGATACTATGTCAGCAGATTCAACGGGTCTGAATTTTCCGTCTTTGAAAATCTCAAGTGCTGCGATATCCCGGATATCCGCACCCGATGACGAGTCATTGATGCTGAAGAGAATATCAATAGCCGCAGACTCATTTTCCATTACTCCGAGTATGATCCTGCGTGTTTCATTCGATTCACTCCGGGCCCGAAGCTCAAACGATGACCAGATTATTTCATTACCCAGTATTGTTTTAGCTCTATATCTGCCGGCCGGCAGTACAAGCGGAATGCTGCGGTATTCCGCTGAATACGGTATGAATCTTACAGTCGCATCAACTGCCGGGATATCTTTGCCGTCATCGGCAAACAAGCTGGTACGCGGGATAATTATTGCTCCGCCTTCCGGGTGTTCAATACTCAAGCTTAATCTGCCGTAGAGGGAGGGTGATATCACCTGTCTGTGGAATCCTGTTAACCGGCAGTAGGTTACGCAGAATGCGGCCGCTAAAACGATAATTATTCCCGTTGTAATATACAGCTTTAAACCCCGCCCGCGTTTTTTTCGCAGCGGAGGAACTGTCTCTTCTTTTACCATGGTGCAGAGTCTGTTTTTGACATCTGTGGAATTATACCTGTCAAGCCATGCTTCAAGTCTTCTTATTACAGTATTGATATCTTTACAGCGGGAGCCGGGACGTGGTCTAATCAGTGAAGTGATAATTCTGCGCAGCGGTCCTGCTATTCCGGGATTTATCTTTCCGGGAGCCTTGTACTTCCCTTTCTGGATTCTTCTGACTGTCTCCGGGGTAAAACTTCCCGGGAAGGGTTTTAAACCTGTGAGCATTTCGTACATCATCACACCCAGAGAATATAGATCTGCACGATAGTCGACTGTTCGGGAATTCTCGAACTGCTCCGGAGCCATATAGGCGGGAGTGCCCAGGGTCATTCCCTCAGTTGTCAGAGTCTCATCTTCAAAATCGGCCTCGGCTGAAGATGCAATTCCGAAGTCGGCAAGTTTTATTTCGCCCCCGCCCGATATGAGTATATTTCCGGGTTTGATATCACGATGTACCACGCCCTTGGAATGAGCATACTTCAGGGCTTTGGCAGTATACAACAGGATGTAGGCTGCTGTGCAGTTGTCCAGATATCGCTGCTCATCAAGCAGTTCCTTCAACGATTGACCGTCGACGAACTCCATCACAATATAGTGACTGCGACCCTGCACAAAATGGTCCTGTACATCAACAATATTGTCGTTTCTGAAGTCCATCAGTATTCGGGCCTCACGTTTGAAACGTTCGGTTATTGCAGCATTTCCCCTGAGTGTTAGTTTCTTCAGTATTACCGGACGTTTCAATGTCGGGTGAATGCCTTTAAATACTGCTCCCATGCCGCCGGTAGCAATCAGCTCTTCTATCTTGTATTTATCTATCTGCTCAGGAATTTTTGCCACCCTAATCTCCTTGGTTTAAACAGATTATATCCCGTTCCGGACTGAATACCTGCATATCTGTAAAGGCTGCAACGAGCCACTTGTCAGGACGATTAATCTGTATATATCGTCCATCCTGTCGTGAGTTGTACATTCCCTGTACAACCCTGTGTCCTCCGAAGATTCTGCTCTCTGGAGCATCCTTCCCGAAATTACTGAGGCTTGCCGCGGCGCTTCCCGTTTCAGCTTGATTGTTATCAGTCCAGGTGAGGCTGTAGATTACTTCCGGCTGCTCGTAGGCATTGATCACCTCATCCCTCGTAACAGCCCGGCCTGGTTCGGAGTGAGAGATTAGAAAATCCGGACCTTCGGCCATAAGCGGCAGGGCTTTTTCCCATCTGTATATTGTATCGTAAACATTCTTGCCCATAAACATCTGAACCCAGAGTTTGACCATTTCGCCCTCATAGGCGTATTTTCTGAAGGGGAAATTCCCTTCAGCCTGCTCATTGGCAATATTTTCATGATTGCCCTTTAAAAAATGGAATCGGTCCGGATGAGCTGTTTTAACGGTTGAAATCATCTCAAGAAGGCCAAGGTTTTCTCTCATTTCCTGATCGATGTTCCGGTGTTTTTTGTAGCCGCCTATCCATTCCTGCATTGCTTTGCCCCAGCGTTTTCGTCCGCGTGTTTCTGAGTGGAAGGCGTCTCCTACACAGATAATCTGAGCCCAGCCGTCTTCCATATCTGAAATTACAGGCCGACCGGAGAATCCTCTCCAGTTCATCACTGTATTGAAAAAATCCATGCGTCCGTGCAGATCAGGAACGATGATGTAGTATCCGCCTGTTTTTAATTGTACCACCCCTCCGGGTTTTCCGCTGCGGGCTGCCGGTCGATCGTTCTCTTTTGACAGAACTTCGACAGCTCTATTCAGGCTTTGTTCGATAGCAAGGGCTTCAGGAAGTCCGCTCCGCTCGAGAATTGCTTCAAGTTTTGCGGTAACTTCCATTTTGCCCCTTCCCTTATTGCTCAAACTCAAACTTAGAATTCCTGAATTGTAGTTTTGTTGATAGCTGCAAAGTCCTGAGCAAGGATCATTGTGACCTCATCGAGAAGCTCCTCTTCCTGCTCCGGCTCCATTTCTTCCCTGAATACAGCAATTGAGAATACTGCACTGCTTTTTACGATCGGACCCTTCTCGAATTCCACCGAAGCGCCTTTTTCAATATTTTTGCTTAGTAGGGATTCTTCTTCCGAAGCCGATTCGGGAACGTCATTTCTAAGTCCAATGCTCAAGTAGTCAACTGATCTGTAATCATTCTGTTCCGGGCCGATATTTATCAGTGATCCGGAATAAGTCATTATAAGAGCACCCCGGGTGTCATCCATATCGAGACCGTCGGTTTCTTCCATCTCATGCTGCTTGGTCTGTTCGAAGAAAGACTGCTGTTTATCGAGCCAGCCTTCCGAAAGTTTCTCAAGAGCATCATCGAATGATGCAACATTTTCTTCCAGTTTCGCTGTCTTTACAAGATTTTTAATATGTCCCTGTACCTCAGGTACCAGGCTTTCAAATTTTTCTCCCATCGTTATACTCCTAAAAATTATTATATGCAGCTGCGAAATTAATCCTATACCCATTTTCAAAAAAAAACCATTTTTTCCGAGAATATTTGAAAAAACATTGTTTTTTTTATAAATTTGCCCTATTTTATAAGCAGGAGATACGGAAAATGGACGGAGAAAACATTTTTAAAGACCTTCCTGAGGCGATTGGCAGGCATTTGACGGGACTCGCAGCAGAGCAGAATCGGCAGGATGATGAAGAATATCTTAGAGATCTAGCGGAGGTCTGGAAACAGAAAGAGGCTCTTTTTCGAGAGCAGGCAAAGTCGGTCAAGCTTGAGCTGGTTGATGAGCTGTCTAACAAGGATGGGCGCGGCATGATGATACTGAGCTATTCAGGCTCTATTCTCTGTGTGGGACCGGTGTTCATGACTTCTACCAATATTAACTTCAGCAGATGGACGGAGTATTCAAGCATTAAGCTGCGCACCGAGGTTCCTGATATTATCATGGAGAAGGCCGCAACGCTGGAGACGAATGTTATGGTTGACCGGCCCGTCATGCTCGGGAGCTCAAGGGTGAAGACGACGAGCCCGGCATATCTGATAGCTGTATGCCCTGAAGATCTAAACGAAGACGAGCAGGATAAGCGTATTCGCGAGAGCGCTGTTTTTATTACTGCAGGATTCATGAAGTATAACCAGACCCTTCAGCTTGATACCAGGTCCATACCTGATCAGTTCACGATGAAATCGATGGTTCGTTTTGTCGCAAAAAAGCACGGTCTGACAGGCCAGGAAGCAAGACTGATTATTGATGATTTTATAACATTGATTGAAACGGGCATGCTCATGGGGGATTCCGTGCCATTCGGCCGGCTTGGAAAATTTTCTATAAAAACAAGAGATGCCCAGAAAGCGAGAGTGGTGAAGCATCCTGCTACCGGTGAAGAGATGACAGTCGGAGCAAAACCTGCAAAGGGTGTTCCAAAAATCTCATTTTCAAGCTACCTGAAAGAAAGGGCTGAGGGAATTGTGTCGATAGAGGATTAGCTTAAATATTTTTTTATTGCTGCCTGTGAAGGCGGGCAGCCTTTCAATGTTCTAACGGTGTTGTTGTTCATTACGTCGCTGCCGAAGACTTCTTTTCCGCAGGCGCAGATGCCTATGCCTGTTTTATCATCAGGAAGTTCCATCCCTTTGAAATCCTGGCCAATCAGAATCGATTTTTTATCTCTGGGAAACTCAGTTGACATCGCTTTTTCGCCTTTCGTTTCATACAGTTCTTTCAATGCCTGTGCAAGGTTCCCGAAACAGGCTGAGCATGCCGAACGCTGATCGACAATGCTGTTAATCCAGTCTCTAATCTCCGTATCTTTTTGATTGTGCGGGGCCTTGTCTGCTGTTGTCTTCGGTGCATTATTCAGATATACAATATCGTCTTCGCTGATCTCGGCTGAACCCACCCCCAGCTCATCGGCCAGGGCTATGTATGACACCGATTCAGGGGCTATGTTCAGCAGTCGGCAGGCATGAACATCCAGGGATACCGGGTCACGGCCGAGCAGCAGCAGGTCTCGTTTTTCGGGGCTGCCGCCCTCTTCCCAGGTCGGATCACCGTTGAGACCGTCAACCAGAGAAAAAGCCGGTTTAATGACAGTATTTATCATCGCTAGCGGACGATGTACTCCGAGGCTGTGATAACGGCGTTTCTCTGTATCAGGAATACATCCCTTTATATTTTTTAGAGCACATGTTAGGAGGGTTTGGCCATGGCCTTTCAGCACCGGCATATTAATGAGGCTTCCTTCGTTGTATTCGAGAGCGGCTATGGTTTCACAGACCTTAAAATTTTCGCTGTTGATGCTGATGTCAACTGCCTTATCCTGCTGCAGGTCAATCAGTTTTATGCCGTATTTTTCTGCCAGGTCGTTGTATCCGCAGATCCTGAATGCACGCGCGGTTGAATCTCCCACCCAGGAACCTTCTGCAACGGCGATATTTGAATAGCCCGAATCAATCAGATACTCAACAATTCCGGCTGCTACCTCAGGGTGTGTGGTCGCACCGCCCGAGGCTGGTTTGCTGACCACAAGGTTTGGCTTGAGCAGCACCGGTGCTGTTTTCGGACCGAGCCAGTCAGTTGCCGACGCTGCATCGAGGAGGGTTTTTATATCAGCTGTAAGTTTTTTGCGTGATTTATTTGTCGTCTGCCAGACTGTGCTCATGTCTGTCAGTATAGCAGAGTGCTGATGAAGACCACAATAAAAAATTGACCATTACTTATCATCATCTTATACTGAAGGAGAGGTTATTATGAAAAAGAAAGGTATACTAAACAGCGAAATTCTAAAGCTGATCGCATCAGCAGGCCATGGTGATCTGATTATCATCACAGACAGAGGTTTTCCTCTCCCTTCTGCCGATTCAGGAGTTCAGATAGTAGACCTGGGTATTGCTGAAGGGCTGCCTTCATTCATGGATATTGTTTCACTGATAAGCACCGAGCTTGAGGTTGAAAAAATTGTCCATGCCGGGGAATCTCTTGAGAAATGTCCAGAACTCATTGCGGGTGCGAAAAAGCTGTTTGGAAAAGATCTGCCTTGCAGTGTAATCTCTCATACAAGATTGAAGGCTGCGGCCGTCAGTGGACGAGATGAGGAGTTCGGAAGGATAATCGGTTTCATCAGAACAGGTGAGTTTACTCCCTATGCAAATATAGTCTTGAGCTGCGGAGTCGTGTTTTAAAAGGGGATCTTTTAGTGAGGGAAGGCCTGCAGGATAGATGAATACTATGCAGCCATCGCCATATGCCGAAATCCGGGCAGCCCGGCCGGATGATGAAGATGCGGTAGTGAATATCTGTCATAAGACATTTATTGACGTCCCCGATTTTCCCTATCCTGAGCTCATCGGTTTTCGTTGGGTAGTATGTTATATAAGACATTCATATGATTTTTCATTTGTTGCCGTGAATGAAGAAGATCAAGCGGTGGGATATATTCTCTGCGCACCGGATTCGCTTCTATACGCTAAAAGTTATCATAGTGAGATGATCCCGCTAATCCGCAAAGCATGCCGCAGGCTTGCTAAAACTCATCCGGATCTTTATAAAAAACACCGATCCTTATTTTTACCTCGAGTAGATGAGTACAAGAGCTTCCTACTGCGCAGAATTGTTCGCGAATATCCGGCCCATCTTCATATTGATCTGCTGCCGGAGTATCAGAAAATGGGGCTCGGCGGCAAATTGATGAACAGTTTGCTTGATAGACTGAAAAAAGCCGGCATCACCGGTATTCACATTATCGTGGATGCGGGGAACACCAATGCTGTGGGCTATTACAAAAGCTTCGGTTTCAAAATTCTAAAGTATAGGAAAATCTTTTCTATGAATGATTACGTTATGGGTTTGAAATTAGAAGCAGGAATATCAAATTAAACTGCTGCCCCCGATTGTGCTGCACTGCTTTCCCGGGGGGGGGTGCCGGGTTTTATCCGGCCGAGCGGGTCGCCACCACATCAATCCCTGTTCCATTATAATCTTTCAGCAAAACATCTCCCCGCTTTACAGGCGGTTTCAGTTTAAGTGCGTAAATGTCTTTCAGTAATGAGTCTATCTGATCTTTGAGAATCGGCTTTGTTGTCTTGACAGGCATACGTTCAAGTTTGAAACCGGAAACCGCTTTATCCATGCCGATTGAACAGGTTGCTGTAACAACACGCTTAGGCTCGGAATATTCTTCAATTGCGTAGACCTCGCCGCGCTTGCATTTATTCCCGCTGACGACGAGCTTGCCGCCATCCGCTGTCAGTTTCAGACGGCATCCTATAGGACATGCTATGCAAATATAATCTTTTTCCATTCGATTTCCTCTATCAGTTTATATGATCGATATTTCCAGCCGCGGATCAGGCAGGTCTGATATCTTTTCGAGATCGGCCCGCTTAAGCTTGATGCTTATCATCTCGGATGGCTGAACGTGACTGTGTTTGATGGTTTTAATCGTCCGTCCGTCCGCCTTAATCTCAACAACTGCCTCGTTCTTCACTATCATTGAGCGCAGATAGAACCTGTTATCATCGCTGAAATTGAATTTTTGCGGAACGATGTATCTGACATTCGCTCCGGATTTAACACTGTACTGTTTTCCGGTTAGTGCCGACTGCAGGAATTTAACCGCATTCGAACCGGCTGAGCGTGATTCGGCTGAGACATAATCCACCAGGTCGTGAACGTGCA